>PUMK01000247.1 GCA_003551325.1 Candidatus Acetothermia bacterium
GTAGGAGACCACGCTGGCAGTGGGTCGGCGATCCACAACCGCTCCAGCATGTCTCGGTACGGCTGCGTTGTCGTCTTCGATGGCTTCTCTCCTTGACCACCGGTCGCGGCATCGCGGATGGTCTCGTACGAGGCAGCTGTAGCCGTGGCGGCTGCATATGCCGCGATCCACCGCTCCAACACGTCTCGCCGACGGACCGTCAGTCCCTGATCCTGGAAGTCGGTGTCGATGATGCGACGCACATAACTGTCGAGCTGCCTGCGTCGCGCACGGGCTGTGAGCCATCGGAAACCAGGGAAGCCGGACACTACGATCTCCTGAACGTAGTCTGCCAGAGTCAAGTCCGACTTCCCCTCGATCTCCCCACGGCCTCCTTCAAGCAGACGCTGAAGACTCACGGTTGGTGCGTCAATGCCCCGCTCGGCCAGCGCCAACGGGCGCATCCTCAGCGTCACGATCCTGCCGGCACCCGAGTGTGTCGGGGGGGATGAAGGGCCAGCAGAACCCGTGAGCAGAAAGCCTCCAGGCTCGACACCACGATCTACAGCGCGTCGGACCGCATCCCAGATGGCAGGTACCCGCTGCCACTCGTCCAAGAGCACAGGCGGTTCGCCATGCAGTACCTGGGTTGCGTCGGCTTCAGCAATGGCACGGTGAGCTGGATCATCAAGCTGGTAGACCGTGCGGGCTCGACGCTCGGCGGTACATGTCTTGCCCACTCCGCGAGGACCTTCAAGGGCGATGGCAGGGAGCTCATGAAGCAGATCGTCAAGCTCGGCATCCACCAGCCGTGGCAGATAGTCAGGCATCTCCCTATACCTCACCTTCGGTGCTCCCAACTGCGAGCGCCAACGCGACTTCCATCCAGCAAAAGGGGTCCATCGTGCATGGCATACGATACCATTTCGCCACCTCCAATGCTACCGTTTCGCCATAAGCCACGTTGGCGCTCAGCGGTCATGCCTCGGCGTCGTCGAAGCCTTCTTCCATCGCGTCGGATCCCTTCCCAGTGGGCGCGACCTGGCATCCCTTACTCGTCGAGCGGTTCCATCGTGTCCTCGTGCGCTTGCTCCTCCGGGAGACCTGGCCGCCCCCGCACGCACGTTGGGTCTGCCGGTTGGTACGCCGATCTGCCCGGTGACCGGAAGGATCCTCCCGCATGCGTAGCGTCAGGGTTCGGCGATCATGCGTTCCGACAACCGTGCGTAGTACGCTGGGAACTCCGGTATGCCGTCATCCCCCGGAGGCTGGCCGGCAGCGTGCGTTGCAACAGCCTCCCAGACCTTGAGCTCCGATCGGTCTTCGTGGCGCACGAACCTGTCGCCCATCCTGGAAGGCGGGATCGGTTCTCCACGCATGTCCTTGGGGGTGATCACCAAGTCGGGGAGCGACGCCGCCAGCAGGGGCATCAAAGAGTACACGTAGGCATCCGTCACCACGTGGTACAGTGCTCTATCTCCGCGGTCGATGGACGTGTAACCCGCAGCATCGCCCGTCGGCTGAAGGCCGGTCCCGATCCAGATGTCCACACGCAGGACCCTCAGCGTCGAACGACTGTAACGATAGCGAAGTCCAGAGAATTGCAGGAAGTGGCTGTTGCCTTTGTGGCACCCGAGCAGCAGCCCAGCACGCACAAGACGGTACAGCTCCTCACCCGTGAGGTACGCCGAGACCATCGGATAACCAGGGCGCCCGTCCGCCCCGCAACCGAGACCGATAACCTCCACGAGATCGTAGAGCGTAAGGTGGCCGTGGGCGTGCTCGCTCCAGCCCGGGACGAACGGACCGCGGATGTTGCCATTGGCCTGAACAGCAACGTGCACCTTGCACTTCGTGCGTTCCTCGGCCCGAGAGCGCATCGCATCGGTGATGAAGTTGGCCGCCTGCGACTCCTCACAGGGAGGGACGTTGGGCAAGCTGAACGGAGAGCGGGCCACTGTGGCCATCATGTCCCCGAACGTGCCGCGAGTGACTTCACCCATGAACCCGCTCAGCTCCGTGGTGTACCCCGAGACCAGCGATGCGATCTCAGCACAGGGTTCCAGCTGCCCATCGATGGGAACGAGAAACGGCCGGTTACGCTCCGTGTTGCGCGTCCGAAGGCTACCGGTATTGGGATCGTAGGCAAGTTCGAGAACACCCAGATAGCGAGCCCGCGAACCCGCTTGCACGATCAGCGTCCTCCCCTCTTCGACGGGCTCGTGGAGCACGCTGTGACAATGGCCTCCCACGATCAGGTCGAGCTCAGGCACCTCGCGGGCCAGCTCTTTATCCCCCTCGAGTCCGGAATGGCTGAGAACGATGACGATGTCGGCCCCTTGCGCGCGTAGGCGCGCCGCTGCATCGGAGGCAGTCCGGCACGCGTCCCGGAACACCACGTCATTGGAGCTATGGGTCAGCCCAACCGCCTCCTCACCGAGGAGCCCGATCACGCCAACCTGAAGCCCGCCCTGCAGCCTGAGCAGCCCCTGGCGGCGAAGCATCCCCTCGGCGGCCAGTGGATGACCATCACGAGGGGCAGTGTTCGTGGCCAGAAGCAGCGTGCGCTCGTGCGCCTCGGGATAGCCCGCGCACGTGAAATAACGAGCCAGGACGCTGGAACCGTAGTCGAACTCGTGGTTCCCAAGGGTCACGGCATCGTACCCCAGCGCCTCCATGAGCGAGAGTTCAGGGGAGTGTCCCCGAAGAGCCAACCAGCTGAACGGGGAGCCTCCGAGGAAGTCGCCAGCGCTCAACAGGAGAACAGGCTCACCCTCCGCCTCCTTCGTCGCCCGCACTGCTGCAACCGCCGTGGCCAGGCGGGCGAATCCCCCAATCCTTGAACCCTTGAACTCTTGATCGTCGGTGAGCGGAGGGGCGTGGGGAAGGAGCGCGGAGTGCTCATCGTTCGTGTGCAGGACCGTCAGAAGGCGTTCTCCACGAGAAGGGGACCCCGTTGCTGCACTCCGTTCGGGGTGACTTTGAGAGGCACGATCCTGGGGGAATCGAGCTACAGGCGTCGCATGCCCATCTGTTCTAGAGCGCCCATCGTCCGAACGCATGATCCTCGTCTCACTCCTTCCACCGTGCACGTGATCGCCGGCCGCATGTCAAGACTCCTCCGTGGTCCCCGCGGCGCGCATCCGCCGCTGGGCAAGCTGCAGAAGGGCCCAACCGGCCAGGCCGTAGGCGGTGCACGAGCGCCCGGGCGACGGCCAGGCG
Organism: Candidatus Acetothermia bacterium; assembly: GCA_003551325.1. Taxonomy (GTDB): domain Bacteria; phylum Bipolaricaulota; class Bipolaricaulia; order Bipolaricaulales; family Bipolaricaulaceae; genus B1SED10-245. The sequence goes on from PUMK01000247.1 coordinate 3,202, forward strand.
CTTGCGCATGCCGCTCGAGAATTTCTCCACGGAGACGTCGGAAAAGTCCGAGAGTCCGACGAGTTCCAGGAGTTCCTCGGCCCGAGCGCGTGCCTCCCGCGGGAGGTCCTGGAGCCCGCCGAAGAGGAGGAAGTTTTCCATCGCGGTCAGCTTCCAGTAGAGCGTGCGCTCGCCAGCGAGGACCACCCCGAGCTTGCGGCGCACCTTCGCAGGCTCGTGCAGGACGTCCATCTGCCTGCGCGTCACACGGCGAAAGAGCCCCGCTCGCTCGCGCACGATGTACGTCTTCGCCACTCCCTGACAGCTGATCATCCTGTCTCCAAGGTCCCGGAGCGTCGCCTCCCCTACGGTAACGCTAAGTGTGCCGTGCTGCGCCAAGCTGATCCAAGCGGGCGTGTGCGTTCAAGCGCTGGATAGCGGGGTTCTCCGCGGTCGACGGGCACGTTGGAGTCCCCACTCGTGCACCGTGTTGCCTCAGAAGTAACTGTTACCGAAGGCTTGTTCGATGACTCAGAACTTGGGTTACCGAGGCAGCCTCCAGAGTTCTCGTAGA
>PUMK01000301.1 GCA_003551325.1 Candidatus Acetothermia bacterium
TGCTCTTCCGATCTCAGACCGCAGGAACACGGGTAGCAACACGAACACCATGGAGAACCCTGTGAACGCAAGCAGGGCTCCGTAGTACCAGAGCGCAAGATCCGGGCCCAAGGCAGACTTGCCCTGTAGGAAGCGGAGGAGCTGCACAGGGCTCAGCAGGTGGTAGAGGTGAGCGGGTGCGTAGCGAAATCGCTCTACGAGGAACGTGCCTGCGGTGATAGCCATGCCGCGGAACGCGCGTGCGGAGATGTGAAGAGGGGGCTCGCGGACCCAGAGGGTTGCGAGCACGGTCGCGCAGACAGCAAGAACCGAGATCACGGCGCCCAACGAGCGGAGTCCCCATCCTTCCCCAACCAGTGGGAGCATCAGCGTCGTCCAACAGGCGCCCAGTGCAAGGCCCCCCGTCCAACCCAGGCCACTGAAGGCGTTGAACCTGCTTATCTGACCCTCCCAGTCGGCGCTGGGATTGGTCTCCATAATGAGCAGCACGGCCACGGTTACGGAGGCCATCCAGACTGCACTGACGAGGGCGTTGAGGTAGATCACGTGCTGCACATGCGTGGCAAAGGGGAGCAGTGCATAAGCCAGGGCCAGGCCTCCGAAGCTGACCAGTATCATCGGTCTTCTGCGTTGAGTGCGGTCGGAGAGCTTTCCCCAGAGGATGCTGGCGAACACGCCCACGGCGCTGGCTACCGATGCCAACTGCCCTACCTCACGTGGCCCCCCGCCGAGGAAGTACACATACAGCGGGAGCAGCGGCGAAGCCGCTCCCGCCACGCTGTTGGCGACGAAGAACGACCAGAACCAGTGTTTAGCGCGCATCGTTCGTGCGCTCGGCACGGACCTGTACCAACGTTTGCTCTATGCTGGCCACATCGGCGAGCTCCAACACAACCACGCCACTGTAGTTGGAGGCGTCAAGGACGCTCAGTGCGCGCCTCCAATCAAGCGTTCCCTCTCCCAGCGGCAGGTGCTCATCGCGCGATCCTTGATTGTCGTGCAGATGGACATGCAGGAGGCGCGGCCCGAGCGCATCCACATACACCTGCGGATCGATTCCAAGCGTGTGCGAATGCCCAAGGTCAAGACAGGCGCCAACGCTGGGCACTGACTGAAGCACTTGGAGGTGCTCCTCAGGCGTTGTTACCAGATCCTCTCCTCTGCCACGTTGCTTGTTCTCCAGGGCCACCTGCACGCCTCTGCCTTGAGCGTATGTCCCCAGCGTCTCCAGACCAAAGATGAAGCGACGCCAGGCCTGTTCTCGGTAGTGAGGCGGGTGTTCGGCGGGCACGGACCCGGGGTGGATGACCAACACGCCGGCACCAAGTTCTTGGGCGAGATCTACACATGCGGACAGCTCGGACCAGGCAAGGGCTTCGGCTTTGGGGTTCGGGCTTGCCGGGTTGATATCGTAGAGTGGTGCGTGGAGCGATACGTTCAACGCCGCTTCGCAGAGGAGGCCTCGCAAGCGCTTCCTCTCGCGCGCTGTCATGGTGAAAGGTTGCGCAAAGTCGGGTTCCGCGCGAACTTCCAGACCTTGAGCACCGGCCTCGACAGCAATAGGGATCCATGCTTCGGGTGTCTCGAACGGTCCGAGGAAGGCCGTGATGCCGAACGTGTACGTGGTCATGTCAACGCATGTGAAGGCCGCCGTTGGCGCTGACGGTCTCGCCCGTGATGTAGCCAGCCTCGTCGGAGCACAGGTGGGCGATCAGAGCTGCGATCTCCGTGGGGTTGGCTGCACGTCGCAAGGGAATCTGCCCTGTGATCTTCTCTCCTTGCTGCTCCAAGGCCTCGCGGTTCATGTCCGTTGCGGTGAAGCCTGGGCAGACGGCGTTGACGGTGATGCCGTAGGGCGCCAGGGCAAGGGCCATCGATCGGGTAAGGCCGAACAAGCCAGCCTTGGCAGATGCATAGTGCACACCGTGTGCCGACCCTGTCAACGCACGCAAAGAGGCGACGTTCACAATGCGACCGAAACCACCTTCCCGCATGTACGGAACGGCTCGCTGGGCGCAGATGAACGGTGCGGTGAGCCCGACCTGAATCATCCGACTCCAGTCTTCAAGCGAGACCTCATCCCAGGGGATCCGCTGCACGTATCCAGCGTTGTTGACAAGCGTATTCAGGCCACCCAAGGCGTCGGCAGCATCGCTGACAAGATCCCTGGCCTGTCCGGCATCAGCAAGGTCTGCCTGAAGCACAACAGCGCGGCACCCGATACGTTCCACTTCTGCGGCCGTCTCCTCTGCTGCCTGGCGACCTGCACGGTAGCTCAGCGCCACGTCGTAGCCTTGACGCGCCAACCGCACGGCTGTGGCGGCCCCGATGCCGCGCGAACCACCGGTAATCAATGCACAGCGCTTCATCCTGCCTCCTTGTGTTATGTTCCGAACAGGCGATCGCCTGCGTCACCCAGCCCGGGGAGAATGTAGCCATGTGTGTCCAGTTCTCGGTCCAGGGCGGCTGTGTACATGGGAACGTCGCTGTGTGTCTTGCGGAACGAGGCCACGCCTTCCGGAGAGGCCACGAGACACAGAAACCGGATGTCGATGGCGCCTCGTTGCTTCACAGTGGACACTGCATGGACGGCTGTTCCCCCTGTAGCCAGCATGGGGTCGACGACGATGACAAGGGCTTCCGCCAAGTTAGGCGGCAGCTTGGTGTAGTAGTCCACGGGTTGCAGCGAGACGGGGTCACGGAACATCCCAATGTGTCCTACCCTGGCATTCGGAATCAGGGAGAGCACACCATCCAACATGACAATTCCCGCACGGAGGATGGGAACCAGGACCACAGGTTTGGCGAGTTCCACCCCTTCGCACTCCTCAAGCGGTGTCTGGACGCTGACCTGCTCCACGGGAAACCCCCGGGTGATCTCGTACACCATTAGCGCAGTCAGCTCTTCAAGGATCACCCTGAACTGAAGACGCTCCGTTGTTCGGTCACGGAGCTTGGTCAGCTTGGCCTGGATCAGCGGATGGCGCACGATGGTGATGTCTTCCATGGTCATCCGGTAGGGTACCCGGTGTGCACTTCGCTGCAACCGCTACACAAGGGCACGGTAGCGGTGCTGCGCTCCGTGCAGTCGGTCGACGTGTCGCGCCCACAGCTTGAGCGTCTTATACAGAGATGCCACCAGCCAATGCCGTACCGGATCGCGCGTCCCCAGCTTCACGTACACGGCCCTACAGAAACCATCAGCCGGTGGCTGCTCGCTTACCCAGCGCCCCAGGACACGCAGCACGCCACGCATCCAGACAAGGCGTACAGGATCCAGGGTTGCCGCTTCTCGCAGCGAATCGCTGCACACGTGGACGGTTGGCACTTCACCTAGGGCGATCCCCCGCGTGAGTTGCTCAAGGCTTGTGAACACGTTGTAGCAGCAAGGATGGCGCAGTACGGACGTCAGTGGGGCGTCGTCACCGTCGGTGAGTATGCGGGTGAGGGAAGTGTTCGCCTGATCACTCCAGCGCTCAAGGGTTGCGTCGAGCGCAGCCCGTCCCTGTCCCATCGCGAGGATGGCCTCGCCCATCGCCTGGGCGGCCTCGGGGTTCCGGCATTGAGCGGAAATGTCTTTGAGTGGTCCATTCAGCTTGCCGCCGTGGGCCCAACGCAAGAGAGTCCTGCCCCAATACTCCAGCGAGCGTCGTATCGGCAACGGTACGTCACCACACTCGCCCATGCGGGGATGGGCACGCCCCTCGCCGATCATCTCCATAACCTGCTCCAGTCCATCCGCAAA
>PUMK01000107.1 GCA_003551325.1 Candidatus Acetothermia bacterium
AGCCTACCTCAGCACCCACAAGTGGCAGCTTGCCAGCGGCGACGACCTGTTGGAGGCGTTCGCCCAGCATCACGCCCGTTGTGTCCGCACCATCCTCGATCGGTGGCTACCTCACCGCTAGTGTCCCTGTCCGTCTTCCCACAGGATACTGATCGCCACCACCCCGGGTACCCACTCGAGCCCTTCCGGCACAGGAGCGCCCTCGTCCCACACAAAGGCTAGAGGACCCGCCTCATCGTCGAGGAAGCGGCCGTCTTCCTTCAGGGCAATGATGTAGCGATCGTCACGCGCCACGAACTCCACGGGGATGCGCTGCATGGAGCCGTCCGCACCCCGGATCTTCACCGTGTATCCATCTGCAGCCAGTGCATCGTTGAAGTGGAAGTCCTCGTAGTAGATGCCGCGCTCGAGGGGTGGGTACATGTCATCGTCGACATATGCGAGGAGCCTCCACAGGGGAAGACCCGTATAGGCGAGCGTTGTGCCGTCGCGGGTCACGCTCACCGTCGCGGTATGGCACGGACAAGCCGCCCCAGCCTCCAACTCCCCGCGGTCGAACGTACGCACCCGGGCCCCGGACAAGTCCAGGTTGTACCCGACATACGGGCCACGCACCTCGACAGCGACGACCATTCGCGCCGACAGCGCCCCTTCGAACCTGGGAGACCCGGGGCCTACTTTCACCATCCGCAGGGGGCGCACATCCGACGGCAGGAACCCCCCGTCGGAACGGAAAGCGAGGATCCATATTCCTTCGTCGTCGACGAGATCACCGTACCGATGACGCATGCGGTAACCATCAGCGGCCACGATCTCCACTGTGGCGTCCTCGGGCCACGCACCAAGGAGATCAACGAGGGGGATGCCTTCGTAGCTCCGCTCCACCATCCGCTCTGTCGACGTGACGTACCGTCCGCGCCCGCTGATCGCCGCGTACCGCGCCATGAGTTCGGGTAGTGGATAGGTGTGCACGCTTTCCTTCGTGATGGAGAGGGAATCCTCTGGGTCGGGCAGGAGTTCCGGATGCTCAGGGAGGCTACGCATCTCGCCGTCCCACTCCGTCGTGACCCAGGAAACGCCGGTGACCCGCATCCCTGAAGCCGAGGGAAGATCGCGGAACATGTGTGCGTCGGGTCCAAGCGCCTCGACCATCCGTTCGTTCGACACGTCACCGTCCTCGGGGAGGAACACGAACACCGGCAGCGGCGGCCACTCCGGATCATCCTCTCCGTCCACGGTCCACGCCAGTACAGGGGTGCCCAGCGAGGACGCGCCCATCGCCACATCCCGGGGAAACCTCTTTGCGTAACCATCACCGGCGATCACGTGCAGGTAGCCATCCTCGGGCATGCCGCCAAGGGCGCGTAGGACATCGGGGATTGCAACACCTGCGTAGGTCTGCGTGCTCCTCCAGTTCGGATGGTCCTCAGTGAACACTGGACCCTGGAAGCGCGCCGAACCCTCGACCACGGACCAGAGATCGTACGCAGGGTCAAGAACAATGGACCGGTCGCCCGCACCAAACCACACCGACCCGCCAACAGCCATGGCCGACACCATAGCCAGGCCCAAACACATCACAACCATTGACCTCACGCTAACCCCCTCTCGCTCGCTCAACCGCTACACCAGCGATTGTTGGCGGCACCCATTCCACGCAAGAACAAGCTCAAGCCGCGCGCCTCCGCGCAGCAACGTTCCCACAGCACGTGCACTTCGGTTGCATCACGCACGCATCCTAACCGTCCGTTGCCAAATGTCAACACTCCACGCACGCCGTCCCCCAGTGCACACGCTCGTCAGGATGTCTTCTCGGTGCGCGCGAGGCTCCTACGCGTTCACCACAGAGGCGAGAACTCCCTCCGCATAATGGCGTGCATCCATTCGCGGTAGAGCTGTCCACCCACGATGAACTGACCTGTCTCCGGATCGATCCGCGGCGTGGGAAGCGTGTACCGCGCTTCGACCCAAGCGATCGCCAGCCCCTCCTCCGGCGCTTCGATCACCGAGCCGGTCACCTCCGCGCCCAGCGTGGCCGCCAACACTTCTGGTGCATTTTCAGGGCTTCGGAACGATTGAACGCGCTGGGCCAAGATGGCGGAGGCAGTCTGGGCGGTGAGGACGTCATCGTACGCGAGCCCGATCAGCTGTACCTGCTCGTCCCCCGCGTGGTGGCGGTCAGCCAACACCGCCAGGGTAAACGGCGGAAGCACAGCTTCGGTCCCCTCGCCAACCGTTGCTGTCTCCACACGACCTCCAGCCCCTCTCAGAGCATCCTCTTCGATGAACACCGCCTGGATGAGGTAGCCGTCGGACGATGTGACCGCCCGTGCGAGAGCCCGATGGGGCGGCTCATGGGCAAGACTCGGCGTCTGGCCTTGGTACGAGGCGATGATGGTCTCGATCGTGGACCAACTCCGTGCGTTGGCCAGTGCATCACCGAGGAAGGTAACACGCGCCGCCGCACCGATGTGTCCCCCGAACGGGTCGGCAGGTTCCCGCGCGGCGAGCGAAATCGTACGGTCATCGAAACGGTGCCAGACCGGAATCTCAGCCACATCGCTCACGGAGAACCCGCGCTCCTCAAGCGCCACTCCAACCTGCGCTTCGCTGAACTGCCCCTCGAGCAGGAGTCCCGGATCGGGCGGACTGCCAAACTCCAGGCTACGGTCCACGTGCAGGAGCCACTCGAAACCCACCACCTCGCCCATTCTCCCTGCGCTCTGCCAGAGGTACGGCATGGCCTCCGGACCCATGACAATCCGTCCCAGAAGGGCGGCCGGCGGGATCGTACCCATCAGCAGGTCCAGATCCCCCAGAGCACGCAACGGTGCGATCCCTTCTGCGGCGCTCAAGGCTGCGTAGTCAACAAATCGCACGGTGATCCTGCCCGGATCAAGACCCACAATCTCCTCCGGGACGTAACCCAACATCGCAACCAATCCCTGGTCGGGCGGCGCAGCCTCCTGCATACCACACGCAACAAGGGGTCCGAAAAGCACAACAAGCCCAGCAAGGACGCACTTCCCGACACGTGTCATCGAGCCCTCCCTCTGATGCAGCGGAACACGTAGCCACCCCATGACTACACTCAGGGACCTGAGGCGTCTGCCTGGACTTCGTCTTGAGGAGGTTCACCCTGCAACGTACCAACGAACAGATACGCCTCACGACCGTCAGCATGCGCAGGGTAAGTCTTCCGCTCAACCGAGAAACCGGCTTCCGAGAGAAGCTCCTGCCACCGTTGTACCGGGAAGACCCCCAGCGTATGTCGGTCCATCTCGATGCGCAGCTGTCCGTGCTCCTCGATCAGAAACACGAACAGAGCTTCCAGTGTGTTGTCGTCAGGGTCAGGATCGTGATGGTACTCGAAGTAGGTCAGCCTGGTCCCATGCCCCTCACGGAGCTCGTGACCGGCCCACCGGCCGGGAAACGTCTCCCGGAACCAGTCGGGTGCGGTGATGAAGATACCACCAGGCTTGAGATGCGCGACCGCTGTGGCGAACGCCGCACGCAGATCCTCCTCTGTCAACATGTAGCCGATGGCGTCGTGGATGATCACAGCATCGAATGTACGCCCGAGGCGCACCGTCCGCATATCCCACACTACGTGCTGGACATCGGGGTTCAAGCGACGGGAATGCTCAAGCATTCCCTCGGAAAGATCCACAGCGGTGGCAGTGAAATCGCCGATGAGGTGAGAAAGAAGATGCCCTCCTCCTACACCGAGTTCCAAGATG
>PUMK01000083.1 GCA_003551325.1 Candidatus Acetothermia bacterium
AGGGCCTGCAGGACAACGGGGGGGAAGGAGCATGATGCACAAGACCCACGGCGGGCACAAGACCCGCCGCAACTTCGGGGGCCACGGGTGGGTTCAATGTCGGCGCGACGCGGCGAGGTGCTCGGTGAACGTGAGGAGTCGGCGATCGATGCATCCCTCCTGAGGAGCACGATGGATCAGGTTTTCGTCACGAAGGAATGCGTCAAGGCTGGTGTGAAGCCTCGTGAGGGCGCGATCCAGCCGTGCACGAGCGGTTCCCTCGAGTGGGATGAGGTCTTTGGGGTGTGCCTCGAGGTGGTAGAGTTCCCATAGGTCGAGCAGCCGACCGAGTTCGTTCACCGGGCAAGGATGGTCGTCCACGCGAAGGTTGAGCGGTTTGGTCGCACTTGTCAGTGTGCGGGGGTACGCAAGGAGGGCTGCGGATTGCTGGCCACGACGATCTCCGCCTGCCCGTTGGCCGGCGATCAGTGCCCCCAGGAGGCGTCGCGACAGCGGACCCTCACGCGACACAAAGGCCTGTTCCATGGCCTCCAATACCTGATCGTTGGCCAGGAGGTTGCCCTGGCAGGTATAGTGTTCGCCTTTCCGGTTCCCGGCGTGTGGCGGGCACCCCTCTCCGGTTGCTGCTGCTGAACCGCCGCAGTGGTCTATGATCCCGATCTGTCGCTGCTGCCTACCCGGGTCTCGGGCAAGCAGCGTGGTGAGCACCTCCTCGGCCGGTCGGAGTTCGCGAAGCAAATCCAGTCCACTCTTTCCGTGATGGATGTTCGCGTAGGCTTGGGTGACCAGGGCCCCCACGCCAGCTTCCACCCATGGCACCACAGCACCCACGGCGAAGTATTTGCTCTGCACGGCAGCTCCGAGTTCGCCGGTGTGGGGATCGAACCCCACGATGGAAAACGTGGAGTACAGGGGGTGCGCGTCTTCCCGGTTGGCCGTCATGGCTGGGTATGCTCGCGCACTACCGCGCCCGTCGCAACTTGGGGTCCATGGCGTCCCGCAGACCATCTCCGGCGAGGTTGAACCCGAGCACGGCGAGCATGATGGCCAATCCTGGGAACAGGCCGATCCAAGGGGCGTCCACGATGAACATGCGCCCCTCGCTCAGCATGCGGCCCAGGCTGGGGCGCGGCGGTTGGGTTCCTAGACCGAGGAAGCTGAGCGCCGCCTCGGACAGGATGGCAAACCCCAAGCTGAGGGTTGTCTCCACCACAATGGGTGCCATGCAGTTAGGCAGGATGTGGCGGACCATGATCCGGCTCTCGCGGCTGCCCACGGCGCGGGCGGCCAGCACGTAGTCGAGACCCCGTACGCTGAGCACACTTCCCCGGGCGATACGGGCAAAGATTGGCGTGTACACAACCCCAATGGCGATGATCGTGTTGGGCATGCCAGGGCCCAGGATGGCCAGGATGGAGATCGCCAACAACACAGCGGGGAAGGCAAACAGGATGTCCATCAGCCGCATGATGACCTCGTCGGCAGCTCTGCCGAAGTAGCCCGCCAGCAGGCCCAAGGCGGTTCCCGCGAACAACGAGAACGTGACCGCGGCGAAGCTGACGATGAGCGAAACCTGGGCGCCGTACACCACCCGGGCTAGCACGTCTCTGCCCAGCTCGTCCGTCCCAAATAAGTGCGTGGTGGACGGTGGGGTGAACCGCGCGCGTACGCTGACGCCCAGTGGATCGTGGGACACGACGAACGGCCCGACGAGTGCCGCCAGCACAACGATGAGCACGAATGCCATCCCCAACATGGCAATGGGATTGCGGACAAACCTGCGGATCGTGTCCGCCCAGTAGGTGTGGCGTAACCCTCCGCTGCGTCTCCCCAGACGCGCCATCAGTACTTGATCCTCGGGTCGATATACGCGTAGAGGATGTCGACCGCTAAGTTGATCAAAGCAAAGGATATGGCGATGACGAGTACGGCCCCTTGGAGCATGGGGTAGTCGCGTCTGGCTACGGCATCGAACGCCAGCCGGCCCAGCCCGGGCAAGGCAAACACCACCTCGATGACCACCACGCCGCTCAACAGGTACGCCAGCTGCATGCCCGTCACCGTGAGGATGGGGATGAGCGCATTGCGCAGCGTATGGCGTGTGATCACGCGCACCTCCCGGACCCCCTTCGACCGGGCTACCTTCACGTATTCCTCTCCCAGCACTTCGAGCATCGACGAACGCACAAAGCGCGTGAGGATAGCCCCGCTGATCAGGCCGATCGACAGGGTGGGAAGCGCCAGGTGACGGAGCCACAACAGGAGACCGTCCCCGGGGGACACGTATCCTGAAGGAGGGAGCAACCGCAGCCACTCTCCGAACACGAGGATGAGCATGATGCCCAACCAGAAATCGGGTATGGCCACACCGATCTGACTGAGTACGGTGATCGATGAGGCGCCCCAAGACTGGCGGCGGACAGCGGCGAAGATCCCTGCAGGAAGCGCTATCAGCAGGGCGATAAGCAATGCGCCTCCGGCAAGGCTGAAACTCACGGGGAGGCGTTGCACGATGGCTTCGCTGACCGGTTGGCCGGTGAGGACGCTCTGCCCCAGGTCGCCGCGGATCGCTCCGGCGATCCACATCCCGTACTGCACGGGGATCGGCTGGTCCAGGCCCAATCGCGTCCGCAACGTGGCAATACGGGAGGCGTCGGCATGGATGCCCAGCATGACCCGTGCCGGGTCTCCGGGGATCAACCGGATGATCATGAACACGGCGATCGAGATCCCCACCGCCACCAACACGGTGGTGCCGAGCCGCCTCGCGATGTACGCGCTCATTGTCCTCCCACGAACGGTGCCATGGGGCCGGGGTTTGTGGCCCCGGCCCCGACAGAGTCTGTCGTTAGCGGTCCACCCACGCGTTTAGGAAGCGCAGTTTCCGATCCGGTCGCGTCTCGTAGCCCTGCACGTAGGGCTGCCAGGCGTGCACGACGGTGGGGACGTAGACGTAGATGTACGGAGCTTCGTCAATGATGATGCGCTGCACGTCGGCATAGATCGCGTAGCGTTCGTCTTCGTCGGCCTCCATGCGCCCTCGGTCGAGGAGTTCGTCGAGCTCGGGGTTGGAGTATCCGGTGAAGTTGAATCCCTCTCCGGTGCGGTGTTGGGCGTAGAAGAAGTCATCCGCGTCGAGGTTGCCGATCCACCCGGAGAAGTAGGTGTCGAAATTGCCTTCGCCCTGCTCAGCGAGCCACGTGCCCCATTCCAACACGCGAATCTCGAGTTCGATGCCCAGTGGTCTGAGCTGTGCCTGCATCACCTCAGCGACACGAATCGTCTCCGGGTACTGGGTGCTGACCATGATGTCGGCCTTGAATCCACCGGCCCATCCAGCGTCTTCCAGAAGCTCGGTAGCCTTGTCCATGGATTCCTTCCCCAGATAGGGGTGGTAGCCCGTGTACCAGAAGCTGTCGGGGGGGATGGGACCATCGTTGGCCTCGGCAGCGTCCCACAACGCCGCTTCCGCCAATTCCTCACGGTCGATTGCGAAGGCGATGGCCTGCCGGACCCGTACATCGCCCAGTGCCTCGTGATCCAGGTTCACCCCGAGGTACCAGTAGTCGAGCCCAGGTGCCTCTCCGACGACGATATCGTCACGGCCGCGCAGCGCATCCACCCGCGCGGGCGGTACGCCGTCGATCCAGTCCACCTCTCCGGTAGTCAAGCTGGTCAGTCGGACCGTCTCGTCGGGGATCACCCTGTACACGATCCCGTCAAGGA
>PUMK01000143.1 GCA_003551325.1 Candidatus Acetothermia bacterium
GGCATGATCATCGATGCTCTCACCGCCGCGCGCTGGTCGCCGTACGCTGCGGGCATCGGCATCGGTGTCCTCAGTTGGTTGACGCTGCTCTTCTCGCGACGTGCCCTCGGATGCTCGACCTCGTTCGCCCGGTCGTCCGGGATGATCGAGCGAGCGCTGCGAGGAGAACATGCCCCTCTCCGCACCTACTACGAAGAGATCGAGCCAAAGATCGACTGGCAGTGGATGCTCGTGGTGGGGATCGTCCTGGGGGCGTTGGCGGCGTCGCTGCTGTCAGGGCAGTTCCCCCGCACGTGGGTGCCGGCGCGGTGGGCAGCGGCGTACGGGGTCGGTGCCGGCCCCAGGACGCTCATCGCGCTCGTCGGCGGGGTTCTCTTGGGTTTCGGGGCGCGCTGGGCTGACGGTTGCACCAGTGGTCACGGGAGCAGCGGGGCCATGCAGCTTGGTATCTCAAGCTGGTTATCGGCCGTGAGCTTGTTTGTCAGTCGTCCTTGTGTTGGATAGAACGAGCGGCCGAAGAGGTCCTTCAGTCCACCCCCAATGTAGCTGAAGGCGTCGTAGGACCCGAGGGCGACGGGGTCACACTGCACAAGGTCCTCGGGTTCTGCCTCCGTAGCCGGCTTCAACACCACGGTAGTTCCTGCGCTCCGAGCTCCCATCGCGATCGCTCCGGCCGCGGACTTCGTGTTCCCGGATATGCTGTAGACGACCAGAACGTTCGCCATGTTTAGGACACTCTCCTCGAGTTGTCGCTTCTTTCCTACATGCGGACAGATGCGCTGACACCTGCCCTGGGACCCCTGGGGGGGTGTGCCAGGATGGGACGAACGAGCTCACTCGTTGCTGAGAACCTGATGTTGATGTAGAAGGCGATTCCCATGTCCGTTCGGCGGAGGAACAACCGCTGCCGATGCGCACAGAACGACAAAGCTGAATGGGTAACCATTTCTGTATAATGGCCGAGGAAGGAAGGGGCGAGCATGAGACCGGTTAGGCCGAAGGCTCCTGTAGACAGGGAAACACACCAGCGCGTCACCAGCGTCTTGAGTGAGGCGCTTGCAGGACGCGAGGAGATTCTCCTAGGGTATCTGCACGGCTCGTACACCGAGGGCCAGCCTTTCCGCGACCTGGACGTGGGCGTCTATGTGATCGACTCTGCGCTGACTCAGTCGCCCCTCTCCTACGAGTTGGAGTTGGAGTCGGAACTCGAGAGCAAGGTGCGCGCGGCCGGCCTCTCCATCCCCGTGGACCTCCGGGTGCTCAACCGTGCGCCGCGTTCGTTTCGGTACCAAGTGATCAAGGACGGAACCCCCGTGTTCGTCCGCGACGACGATCTCAGGGCCGAGTTCGAGGCCACCACGGTGACTCGTTACCTCGATTTTGCCCCGTTCCGGCGGGAGCAGCTCAAGGAGGTGCTGGGCCATGGAGATCAATGAGTCACGCGTTCTGGCACTCCTCGGTGAACTCAGGCAGGCCATCCAACGGCTGACCGAACTGCGTCAACTCACCAAGGCCGACTTCCTAGGGGATCCCCACAAGGTTGCCTCTGCCAAGTACCATCTGATCGTCTCCATTGAAGCGATCATCGACATCTCCAATCACCTCATAACCAAGAACAACCTGGGTGTCCCCGCGGCTGGAGCCCCGCTAGTTCTCATTGAACTGGCCTAGCATCTTCCCTGCTTCCGTGGCAGAGGCCAGGCTGGCTAGGGGGCGAGTGGACGAACTTGGAACTTCGCCTTGGCCAAGGGCAGTGGATGCGGTTTCCGAGGAGCAGAATCTATCTACCTTGGTCAAGGCCGTTCTGTTCAAGGGCCACGGGGGCAAGACCGACAAGTTCAGGCGCTACTCCACCGAGACCCGCGCGGTGCTGGATGACGCGATGGAACTGGCCGAAGGTTTAGCGGTTCTGCCGCTTCCGGACACCGACATCGTGCACGGAGACTTCTCCTACCACCAGGCAATGGTGGAAGACTGCAAGATCACGGGCATCATCGACTGGCAAGAAGCAGGCTGTGGGGACTGGCTGATCGACCTGACGCGCCTCATCTACAGCTTGCACGACAGGCCGAGCCGGGCCGCGCCGATCATGGAAGAACTGCGTGCCCATGACACGCGCAGAATCAGACTCTACACAGCGTTCACCGTTGTGGAGATGGTTGCTTGGCCGGTGGACAGACTTGACCGGAAGGTTGCCGCTGGATCGCTAAACAAGGCCCGGAGCGCGCTTCGGTTCGCCCGCACTGAGTTCGGATGCTGCCCAGGAAACAGCTAGTTCGAGAGCGATCTCAACGCCTGCTGCCTATAGAGTGTCCCATGTCGAACACCTCACGCGCTGGCCGTTCCGGCTGTGCTGATCCACAGGTAGCGGCTGTGCTCCTCCCCAGCCCCCAGAGAGCAGAGCCAACCGCCGGTGCACAGTGACGCACGGTAAGATGCACCATGAAACGCACTGCAACCCCTCAACTACGCATGGTCTGGCCGGCCGGCTCTCCCGAGATCGCTCCGAGTGTCCCGCAGGGCTATGCGATCCGGACATATGCCGCCGGTGACGAGGCTCGCTTCCTGTGGCTTATGGAGCACGGGGAGTTCGATCCTTGGGGCGATGACAAACTGCACGACAACGTGGCCAGGGTCATCCCCGGTGGGTGGTTCTTCGCTGTCGAACAGACATCGCGGCTGGTCGTGGGGACGGTCATGTGCCTCCACAACTACACGGGCAGGCACCCGTTCACGGGCGACATCGGCTGGCTGGCGTGCGATCCGGGGCATCGCGGACGCGGGCTCGGGCTCTCGCTGGCTTCCGCGGCAACCAAGCGCTTCCTGGATGCAGGATACCGTAGCATCCAGCTCCACACTGAGTGTCACCGCCTGCCCGCGGTGCGTGTCTACTTGAAGCTGGGCTACCTTCCGGTCGTGGATACCGCAACGACGGAGCTTCTATGGGAAAGCGTGTGTACGCAGGTCGGATGGCCGTTCCGACCGGATGAGTGGCATGCGAGGCTCGGAGCCCAGTGAGACGGTAAGGGTAGCCGTGCCCAGGATGTGGCGACAGCCTCCCGGGAGGCTGTCCTGTCCCGCTTGGCGGTCTGTTAGATGGTGCTGGAGGTGTCGAGGGCAGCACCAACGAGGCCACGCGGGCTGAAGAGCTGCTACACTGGTTTCGCCAGACACATCCCGGAGGCTTTGGGGCATGAAGACTGAGCCAGGCGATAGTCCTCGGATGATCAACCTTCGAGCGCTCCAGATCCGCAGAATGCAAGCCGATGACCCAGCCCGATTGGCCGTAGCGTTCGTTGTCTCGGGTCGCGGCGTCGCGGATTGAGGCCCGGGCCCACGACCCTTCGTCGGCCTCCCGCCCGGACGTAATCTGCATTACATTCGCTGTATTCCGCGCACGCCCTGCCCACCCCTGCGGCAAGTTTGATGCGCGCTGGCCGCAGTTCTCTTCTTCACCTCTCCTTGCCCAACAGTACCTTGGCCGCCTGGATGAACTCTTCGGCCCAGGCGCAGGTCAGGCGAGCCTGTTCCGGAGAGACGTGTGCCTCGACACCGTAGTCCGCTACGTTCCTGAGGTTTTGCGCGGCGATGAGCCATTGGTGGAACTTGGGGTCCATGCGACTCGTCTTGGCGAACATACGCCCAAACGCACTTATCACGGCCGCATGGCTGCTGTAGGACTCCCCAAGGTCCACCAGCAA
>PUMK01000176.1 GCA_003551325.1 Candidatus Acetothermia bacterium
ACGATGTCCGGTTCCTCGTCGAGGCCCTCTACGCGCTCGTCCCAGCTCTCCACACAGCTCACCGGCTCGCGGTTGACCTCCAGGATGAGATCGCCTTCGCGGACCCCACTCCAGTAAGCCCTCGACCCGGGCTCAACGTTGACCACGACCATCCCCGTCGAACGATCGAGATCGAAGCGGTCCATGAGTTCAGGGGTCACCGAGTACACGGTAAGGCCGAACGCCGGCATCCCCTCCTGGGGTTCGTCCTCAGGGGTGGGCGCAACCCTGGCGGTATCGTCGGGCCGCTGGCCGAGGACCACCTCCAGCGTCACGGGCTCGCGGTCACGCACGATGCCCACTTCGACGGTCTCACCCACTACGCGGTACATGATCTCGCTCTGCAGCTCGTCTACCGTGCCCACCGGAACACCGTCGATGCTCACGATGATGTCGGCAGGGAGCATGCCCGCTCTGCATGCCGGGCCACCGGACACGGGGTCGGACACCAACACGCCCTGCCGCGGTGCCACACCGAACTGGCGCTCGGCATCCGGCGGGAGATCCTGAATGTACACACCAAGCCACGCCCGGGTCACGGTTCCCTCAGCCACCAACCGGGGAATGGCTCTTGAGATCTCGCTCATGGGAACGGCGAAGTTGATGCCCTCAACGGCAAGTCCCGTACCCGTACGTCGGGCGATGAGCGTGTTCATCCCAACAACCTCACCCTCAGCGTTGACCAGCGGTCCGCCGGAGTTCCCTGGGTTAATGGCCGCATCCGTCTGGATCATGCGCCGGAAGTAGCCGGTCCCGTCGGGCCGCGGGACCGAACGGTTGAGCGCCGACACGATCCCCATGGTCACCGTGTAGTCAAGGCCAAGCGGATTCCCGATAGCGATCACCCAATCGCCAACCTCAAGCGCTGTGGACTCCCCTATGGGGGCCTGGGGCATCTCCCGATCCCCCTGAAGAGCCAGCACCGCCAGATCCAGCCAAGAATCCTTCCCCAGAAGCTCCGCCGGGAGAGCACTGCCATCCTGAGCGGTGATGCGGATCGACTCCGCTCCCTCAACGATGTGAGCGTTCGTCACCACGTAGTTCTTGCCCTCCAACTCCACGATGAAGCCAGAACCTAAGGATGTGGTCAACCGCCCGCGATCCTCTTCTGGCTCCCCGAAGAAACGCCTGAGGAAAGGGTCATCCAACATCTCATCCCACCAAGTGGCCACACGACGTGTTGCGTCAATGCGCACGACGGCTGGGGCCACACTGCTGATGGCCTCCTTCACCGCCGATTGTCGCGAAGCAGCGATCTCATCTTGTACATTCGCGCCAACGGCAGCCAGGGGCGTAAGCAGTATCCCCAACGCCAACAGAATCCCCAATAATCTCTTCATACGTACATCACCTCGCTTGATCGTCCGCATGACGATCGGCGTTCAACCTGCAAGCGGCGTGCACCAACTATGGAGATCCGGTGGACGCAACGCCTGCGTTATGATACGAGATAGAACATATGGACAAGGTGAAGGTCATCGCACTGGTCTCGGGGGGATTGGACTCCGCGCTCGCCGCTGCGCTCACCGCACGGCTGGGGTTTTCCGTGTCCGGGCTGTTCGTGAGGACGGGCTTCTCCTGCGGGCAGGACCGGGGGGCGTTCGTGCAGGCCACTGCCGACGAACTCGGCATCCCCGTGCGCGTGCTCGATGCCTCGGAAGCCTATCTCGACGTCGTCCGCCACCCCAAGCATGGCTATGGATCAGCCATGAACCCGTGTTTGGACTGCCGGATCTTCTACCTCAAGAGGGCCGCGGAGTTCATGGCCGAGCAAGGTGCCTCGTTCGTCGTCACGGGAGAGGTCCTCGGGCAGCGGCCGATGTCTCAGCATCGCCGGGCCCTGGACCTCGTGGCTCGCGAATCGGGGCTCGGAGACCGACTCGTACGACCTCTGTCGGGCCGGCTCTTGGAACCTACCTATCCGGAGCATCAAGGTTGGGTGCACCGGGAGGACTGGCTCGACCTCCAGGGGCGTTCCCGGAAGCGACAGTTGGAATTGGCTTCCCGTTGGGGCATACGCTCCTTCGGTCAGCCGAGCGGGGGCTGCTGCATCCTCCTTGAGAAGAGCTACGCCCGCCGGTTGAAGGACGCGTTTCGGCATCACGATCGCGATGCGCTCGATCGCCAGGCCTTCACGCTCCTTCGCTACGGACGTCGCTTTCGTCTATCCGACACGTCGGTCCTCATCGTGGGGCGCGACGAGCAGGAGAACGCGCGCATTGCCGAGCTCGCTAGGGGGGAGTGGATCCTGGTGTTCCCCGAAGTCCCGGGGCCCACAGCGCTCGTCCAAGGTGATCCCTCGGAGGAGATGCTGACGTTCGCGGCACGGCTCACCGCCCGCTACGCGGACGCAGTCCCTGGTGTGCCGGTGACCCTACATGCCGAACGCGACGGCGAGAAGCGTACGCTACAGGTCGTGCCCCTCGGTTCCGACGATCCCGTCCTCGAACAGCTCAGGATTGGCGAATGAGCGCCAACGCCTCATCCCGCGCTGCCGCGTCCGTACGCAGATGCCCCCGAATCGCCGAGGTGACCAGCCGGCTTCCCGGTGCGTGCACACCGCGAATTGACATGCACATGTGCTCCGCCTCCATGTGCACAAGCAAGCCGTAGGGCGCCAACCGGTGCATCAGGGCATCGGCAACCTGGGAGGTAAGGCGTTCCTGCAGCTGTGGGCGCGCCGCCGCCACAGCCACGACGCGGGCCAGCTTGCTGGCTCCAGCAACCCTGCCCGCTCTTGGCACGTACACCACACCGGCCCTCCCCACAAACGGAAGCAGGTGGTGTTCACAGAGGGAGTGGAAGGGGATGTTCTTGAGCGCAATCATCTCGTCATACGATTCCTGGAAGACAGCGCCCACCTGTTCTTCAGGGGATTGGCCCATTCCCGAACAGAGTTCAGCCAGCATGGTCGCCACCCGCTTGGGGGTGCGTTCCCACACTTCCTCCTGGATGTGCTCCCGGCCCATCCCCTCCAGCACCAACCGAACGCCCGCCTCCATTTTCGCTAGATCCACAGCTAGCCATCCTACCCTGCGCCTTCGTTCCATGCCACACAGACTCTGCTGGCAGCGTTCGCTCAGTCGCGGTAACATGTGCATGCGTTCGGGACGTAGCGCAGCTTGGCAGCGCGCTGGCATGGGGGGCCAGAGGTCACCGGTTCAAATCCGGTCGTCCCGACCACAGCACCAGAACCCACCACGCATAGACGTCGAGAGAGCCCTCAAGGGCTCTCTTTCTCATGACACCCCACCCGTAGGCCGACAGGCCATCCCCGGGCGCGGCACCGTTGCCCCTCGCCGACAGCCTGGCTACCATGACCGACGTGAAAGGCAGGATGGAGGTTATCAGCGGATGTATGTTCTCGGGGAAGACCGAGGAGCTCCTGCGGCGTGTCGAACGGGCGCGTATCGCCAGGAAGACCGTCCTGCTGTTCAAACCATCCCTCGACACACGCTATGCGTTGGAGGAAGTGGTTGCCCATCATGGTCGCTCGCTCCCCTGCTTCCGCGTCTCTCCGCACGCCACCACGGACGAACTGCAAACTGCGGCCGGCTGGGAAGCAGATGTTGCGGACGTGATGGCCTTCGACGAGGGGAACTTCTTCGGGCCAACGCTTCCGGCGCTGTGTCAAGAACTCGTGGACAGGGGGAAACGGGTGC
>PUMK01000297.1 GCA_003551325.1 Candidatus Acetothermia bacterium
ACGATCCCCAGCAGGAACACCAGGGCTGCCATTCCCATACCCGCAAGACCCAGCACCGTTCCCAGCCGCGCGAGCCGACGCTGGAGGGGCGTCTGCTCGCGACCCGTCTCACGCACCTGCCCTGCGATCCGACCCAGAGCTGTGTCCATCCCTGTGCCCACGACGACAGCGCGGCCACGGCCCGAGGTCACCGACGTGGACATCCACAGCATGTTCGTCCGGTCGGCCAACTGCACATCCTGGTCGAGCTTGCCCGCACGCTTGGCGACCGGCTCGCTCTCCCCGGTGAGCGCCGATTCGTCGGCTCTGAGGTCCGTGCCTTCGACAAGACGCGCATCAGCACCGACCCTGTCCCCCGTTTCGAGCAGGAGCACATCGCCCGGGACGATCTCGTCGGCCGGGACATCCGTCTCCGTACCCTCCCGCAGCACGCGAGCGTGGGGGGCAGCCATCCGATGCAGCGCCTCAAGCGCACGGTCGGCTTTCCATTCCTGGGCAGCACCGAGCATCGTGTTCAGCAGAACCACGCCGGCGATCACGGCCGCATCCACCGGATGGCCGATAAGAGCCGAGATACCGGCCGCTGCGATCAGGAGGTAGATGAGAGGATGGTGAAGCTGTCCCATGATGACCTTGAGGACAGAACTCCCCTCCTCAGCCTCGAGGGTGTTCTTGCCGTACTGCTCAAGCCGGTGGGGGATCTCCGACTCGCTCAGTCCGCGTTCTCCGGACCCGATCTTACGGTAGAGTTCCTCTTCTCCCAACGCATGCCAGTGGGTGGAGTTTCGCTTCTCATCAGCGCTCAACGCGCCCCTCCTTGCAGGATCCTTCATCCGACCGGAAGGCGTCCATCACGTCATTGAGGGCCTGGTCAACCCGCCTGATCATGGGGTGCGAACGACGCACATGCCCGTACGTGACCTGCTTGAACACCGCCTCGCGCTCCTTGGCCTCGTGGTGCAGGCGCCGCAACTCCGGATCCTTGATCCGCCACGTGCCGTTCATCTGGTTGACCACCAGCTGGCTATCCATCGAGCAATTCACAGCGCCGCGCGTGTGTTTGGTAGCAAGCTCGAGCACACGGATCAGCGCCGTGTACTCGGCGCGGTTGTTCGTCGTCCGACCGATGCAGGAAGCAAGGGACGCAAGTTCCCGCTGCTCCCCGTCTGTAATGAGGACGCCGATCGCTCCTGGACCCGGGTTCCCGCGACATCCCCCATCACAATACAGAAACACGCCTCTGTTCGTGCTGCTCATCAACGCTCCCTCCATCGCCAACCCAGAACACAGCAATCATATGGCACAGCCATGATCCCTTCAGGCCGAACGTCCCCCGGCCGACAACACGGGGTGGCCAGACACACGCTCCGAAGGATACCATGCGCTGCGGATGGATCACGCACAGTACGAGCTGATCATCGACCCGGAACTGGCACCCTGCCCGGTGCTACCGGCGCTCGTATGGGCAGAGGGCATCGCCTCGCCCACGGCGTCGCAGGAACACGCGGGACCGATCGCCGAGGCTGTCGCCCAAGCGCGCGACACGGGCGAAGCTTATGTCCCCCCCGAGGTGCGGTCTCGTGTTCGGAACATGCTGCGGCACGGACGGTACAAGCCTACCGGGCGCGGGAAACCGGCCAGCGAGTTCCTCCTGCGCGCAGCGCTCGGAGGGGAGTTCCCGCACGTCAATGCCCCTGTGGACGTCAACAATTGGGTGAGCCTTGAATCTGGGTTTCCTGGGTCGATCTTCGACGTCGCGCTCTCCGGAAGGCGGTTGCTCCTGCGGCGAGGCCGACCGGGTGAGGCCTATGTGTTCAACCCTTCGGGTCAGGTTCTCGAGCTCGAGGATCTCCTCCTCGTGTGCCGGAAGACTGAGCACGGCTGGGAACCCTGTGGGAGCCCGATCAAAGACGCCATGATCACCAAGCTCAGCGCACACACGCGTGACGTCATCGCCATCCTGTACGCGCCCAACGACGAACCGCCTGAATCCGTGGAGCGTTGGGCGTCCCGGTTTGCCGAGCGTCTCGGGGAGCAGTGCAGCGCGCAACGCACCGGCTACCGCGTGTTGGACATGGATCGTAATCCGTAGCGGGACACGCGCCACAACGTGGTCTGCGCGGATGGTTATAATGCTGGTGTGGACCCCGTAAACTACGCCGCTCGAGTTCTGAGCGCCGGCCCTATCTGCGATCACTGCCTCGGTCAGCAGTTCGCCCGCCTGGGCCATGGCCTCACGGGCCGGGACCGTGGTCGCCTGCTGCGCGGACAGGCCTCTCACCGTGTGCCGTATGGCGTGCGCGGCGGGTTGCCTTGTTGGGTGTGCGGCAACACGTTCGACCGTGTTGAGAACTGGGCTGCACGCGCACTGGAGGCCGTTGATGCGTACGCATTCGGCACCTTCCTGTTCGGGGTCCGGCTCTCTCCACGTCTGGAAGCGACGCAAGAGCACCTATCGCGGACCTTTCCGTCACCGTGGGCGGAGCCGATCCGCAGAGAGATCAACCGCTGCTTGGGTCGAGCGTTCGAGAAGCTGCTCGCCCGGCAAGGCCGGTCGGCCACCGTCGACTTCACGCGGCCCGACGTCCGGTTCACCGTTGATCTTGAGCAAGAGACCGTCGAGCTTCAGGTGGCCTCGGTGTGTTTCACGGGTCGTTACCGAAAGCTTGTGCGCGGTATCCCCCAGACGCACTGGCCGTGCCGAACCTGCGGAGGTCGCGGCTGCGAAACGTGTAAGGGGAGCGGTAAGCAGTACCCAGAGTCGGTGGAAGAACTCATCGTGCCAACGCTCGTCAACGCCTGCAGGGGCTCGGGCGGGCACCTTCACGGTGCAGGACGTGAGGATGTGGACGCCCGGATGCTCGGACGTGGACGACCGTTCGTCGTGGAGATCCTGGAGCCCAAACGCCGCACGATCGACCTGTCGGAGGTAGCGGACGCCGTACACAGGGCGGCGGAGGGACGCGTGGAGGTGGCTGAGATGGCACCAGCCCACCCCGAGACGATCGAGCACATCAAGAACGCCAGTGCCGACAAGCGCTACCGGATGCGGGTGAACTTCGAACGACCTGTAGCAGAGGACGCACTCTCGCGGGCACTCGCTGAGCTCTTAGGCCAGATCCAACAGCGCACACCCACCCGGGTGCGCCATCGAAGGGCGGACCTGGTACGCGAGCGAACCGTGCACACCGCCACGGGGGAGCTGCTGTCGCCGAAAGCGGCGGAAATCGAGGTACACTGCGGAGGCGGTCTCTACGTAAAGGAACTCATCAGCGGTGACGATGAGGCCACGCAACCCAACCTCAGCGCGCTGCTCGGCGTACACGCACGGGTCACGGAGCTCGATGTGCTTGAAGTCCTCGACAGCACCGCCTAGCAGATCTCGTCCAAGACTCAGGTTCATCGCGGTGTGCTGGCGGCGTTCCCCGCCTAGCGGTTAGCATGTCGTTATCATGATGAAGGAGGGAACATGAACAAGTGTTGTGCTTTGTTGACCGTCTTCTTGGTATCTGTTGCCCTGAGCCCGCTGGGGCTCGCCAACGAAGCCGAACTCACCGACTGGGCCCGTGCCCGCTGGGAATCCTACCTCACGGCGTCTCCCCAAGAGCTGGCTGCCGAGGTCCATCCAGAGGGAGGGACGGTGTTCATGGGCACACCCTGGGATGGCTTCTACTACGGGGCTGACACGGAGGAA
>PUMK01000132.1 GCA_003551325.1 Candidatus Acetothermia bacterium
CCTTCAGGAGATTGGGGATCCGATCGGCCACCACATCCAACATCTCGCGTACGTGCTCTGCTTCATGTTCGTTCACTGCCATCTCAACCCTCCTCCGCAAACAACGGATACCTCCGCCCCAACAGGCGGAGGTCGCCACGCAGCAGAAGCTGCCTTCCCCGTAGGACCAACCATAGGGAGATACCCAGAACGAAGGACCCGAGATCCACCCGAGCCAGCGAGCTATGCTGCGTCCGAGCGCGGATGGCTTCCCACACTTCCTCGCGGGGGGAAGGAAACTCGTCCAAGACATGGCGCACCTCCCCCACCAACACAACATCCCGGGCAAGCGCTTCCCTGCACGCGGCGCACGTTGCCAGGTGCGCGGCCAGCTGATCTCGCTCAGGATCGACGAGTGCCCCAGCCGCATACCACGGAAGCCACTGCCTGAAGAGCTCGCAATCGCTGCTCACGATAGCACCTCCATCAGCTTCCGTTTCGCATGGTGCATCCGCGACTTCACTGTACCCTCAGGAACCCCGAGCGTCTCCGCGATGTCCCTGTAGGGAAGACCCTCGTAGAACGCGAGAAACACGACCTCGCGTTGCTCGGCAGGGAGCCGCTCCAGCGCTGCACGCACCCGCGCTGCGCGCGCCTCGTGTTCCACTTCCTCGCGAGGGTCAGGAAGATCTGACGGCACCGACCCCAGCCGCGCGCCCTTGGCCTCCTTACGAAGCGCGGCATGGGCTTGGTTCCGGGCGATGCCGAGCAGCCATGTGCTGACTTGGGCACGCCCGGCAAAGGAACCTGCACCGTTCCACAGCGCGAGAAAAGTCTCCTGGACGACGTCGTCAGCCAGGTCCTCCCGGCCGGTCAGCGTACGCGCAAACCGGCCGACTCGGCCGCCGTACCGCCTGAACAGCTCGTGCAACGCATCCTCCTCCCCACGCGCCACGTGGTCCAGAAGCTCACGGTCCGACGTCACACCCCCTCCTGCTCCCGACACCGTCCGATTCTCTCTCCACGCACACCTCTATGGATGTGCCGGAACACCCCAGCAACCCACCCGGCGTCGCCAGGCATGTATAGGTGGTCGAGGACCGTCGAAAGGTTCAACCGAGGGGATGTCGGGGCAAGGCATAGGCCATGCGGCCGTCCCTGCCGGCGGTCGATTGCGCAGCAAGGAGTGCTGACAGCACAGCTTCCTCCGTTACCTGCGCGCACGCGCGGAGCAGCTTGGCCATGCACGCGCCGCGCAGTGAGAGGCTCACATCACAGGAACAGTTCCCCCCCCGCTCGGTCGGTGGCCCGGTGGAGAAGATGAGCACGAAATCCCCGCTGCCCATGTCCGCGGGAGCTCCTGTACGCGCCAACCCCAATACCCCGCGTCGAGCAAGGAGACCCAGCTCGTGGGGCCGAAGCGGCGCATCCGTGGCCAAGACCACAACCACCGAACCGACATCGGGCCCTCGTGTGCGGGGGATCCCCGCGAGGTCGGGGTGCTTGCCCAGGAACAGGAGATCCTCCCTGCGCCCCATGTTGGGCACCACCAGCGCACCCACCGTGAAGCGGTCCACCGCGCAGGAGGCCGTACCCACACCGGATTTGAGTTCGTAGGCCACCATTCCGGTACCCACACCGACACAACCTTCTTCGACATGCGGAGCGGCCGCGTCCAGGGCGGCCAGAGCGTGCGCTTCGGTGACCGGTCGCTTCTGGATCGTGGACAGCCAGCCATCGTTGCACTCAAGCACTACGGGGTTGACCGAACGCGCCTTCGGATGGCGGGCAAGCGTCCAGCTGATCAAGGCATCCGCGCAACGGAAGGTGGCCAGCGTATTCGTGAGGAGGACCGGCGACTCCAGCATGCCCAAGTGGGCCACCTGCCACAGGCCCGTCGCTTTGCCATAGCCATGCAGCACGTCGACACCCGCGGGGAGCGGTGCACCGAACGGATCCCCAGGGGGGATCACCGCAGTCACTCCGGTACGCACCGCTCCCGCACCGTCGCCCTCCCACACGGTGGTGTGCCCCACCCGAACACCGGGCACGTCAGCAATCGAGCACCTGCTGCCCGGGGGCAGCGTGCCCACGGTGAACCCCGCAGCGCGGAGCGCGTTCACGTGTACCTACCTTCGCTCAGCCCAGCCCATGCAACCGGAACTCGTACGGGTGCGGGCGGGCCGCCAGCTGTCGTGCTTCTTCCCAGCGCGCCGCCAACCAGAGGTCGATCAACGTATCCGGGAACACCCCATCGACACCCAGAAATGCACGATCCTGTTCCAACGCCTCCAACGCTTCCTCCAGCGTTCGGGGGAGCGAGCGGATCTTGCCCGCTTGCTCAGGGGGAAGTTCGGAGAGATCTGTACTCCAAGGCCCCCACCCTTTCTCCCGAGGGTCAACCTTCTGTGCGATGCCATCGAGACCGGCCATCATGCACGCGGCAAAAGCCAGGTACGGATTGCATGTAGGATCAGGCACCCGGAACTCGAACCGGGCTGAGCCCGACTGCGTGACATAACCGGGCACCCGCACCGCTGCCGTGCGGTTACCAGGACCGAACGCCAGGTGCACCGGAGCCTCAAAACCCGGGAGCAGCCGCCGATAGGAGTTCGTCGACGGGGCAACCCACGAAGACAGCGCCCGACCGTGTGTCAGCAGCCCTCCGATGTACTGAAGCGCCAACCCCGAGAGCCCGTCCGGACCAGCGCACAGGTTGTTGTCGCCGCGGAGCAGGTACTGATGGAAGTGCAGCCCGTTGCCGGGCTGCTTGTACAGGGGCTTGGCCAAAAAGCATGCATGGAGACCCTCTTCGGCTGCCAGATGCGCCACGAGATCACGAACCAAGACGGTCCAGTCCGCCGACTCCACAAGGCCGCCGAACCCAAGCTCGATCTCCATGTGCCCAAGGGTACCAGCCTCGTGATGGTGATAGCGTACCGGGATGCCCCAGCTCTCCAGGATGCTGATCGCCTCGTCCCTAAGTCCGAGCCCTCTGTCCTCAGGCCCTCCTGCGTGGTACGCAGTACGGATGCAGGGGGTCAGGTCCGCGCTCATCGACGTCTCTCCCTCCACAGGGATCACCGACACCGCTTGGGTCATCGCCGCATCGTCCACCTGAACCGAGTCGAACAGGTAGAACTCGAGCTCTACCCCCAGCCGCGTGCGGTCGGCCACGCCTCGCTCAGCGAGGAGCGCCTCCGCACGCCGCGCCACTGTCCGCGGCGCTGCGGGGAGGAGCGCTCCCCCAGGGTGACCCATATCGGCCATCATCACCACCGTGGATGGATTCCTTGTGGGATCGATGCGTGCGGTGCTCACATCGGGCAGCAACACCAGATCGCTGTGCTCGGCATCGGCAAGCCCGTAGTTGGAGGCATCCGCACCCACACCACCCGCCAGAAGATCGGGCACGAACTGTGACACAGGAAGCGTCAGACGCCTCAACCGTCCTTGCAGGTCCACGGCCCGCAGGTCGACCCGTTCGATACGGTTCTCTTTCACCAACGTGATGACGTCTTCAAATCCCATAGGGCCTCCTTGAGTGAACTGCTCCGGGATGCGCTTCACACCTGCGGTATAGCCAGGTCTGAAGGCCCCCATTCGGACAGAACGGCGTCGGGCTGCGACGCCTGCACGAGTTCTTGGATGATGGCCGCGTGCTTAACCTTCTCCCGACCCCAATCGGCCAGCGTGGACTC
>PUMK01000099.1 GCA_003551325.1 Candidatus Acetothermia bacterium
ACTTCAGCGGTTCCGACCTCATCACAGTGGCCAGGGACCTGGCTGCGGGGATCTGTATGGGCATCGGGGCGATCGGTCCGGCCATCGGTCAGGGACTCGCCGCCGCCCACGCATTGGATGGAATGGCGCGCCAACCGGAGATGGAGAACTCCTTGCTCAGAACGATGATCGTGGGGCAAGCGATTGCCGAATCCACGGGCATCTACTCGTTGGTGGTGGCCATCATCCTGATTTTCGTGGCCGGCTGAGGGTGCACTGTGAAGTTTGAATGGGGCACCGTCGTCGAGAACATCAACGCGACGTTGATCTTCAACCTGATCAACTTCGGCCTGTTGCTGTGGTTGCTCAAGCGCCTGCTGTTCCGTCCTGCGACCGCATGGCTCGAAGGACGGCGCAAGATGGAACAGGAGCGCCTGGAACGCGCTGAGGAAGCCAAGACCCAAGGTGAAACCCTGCTGCAGCAGCGTGAGGAAGCCCTCGCCGAGGCCAACCGAAGAGCGCGTGAACTGGTGTCCCAGGCTGAGGCCGAGGCGCAACGACTCGTGCGCGAGGCGCGGGAGGACGCACGCCGTCAATCCCAACACATTGTTGAACAAGCAGAAGATGTAAGCCGCAGGATCAAAGAAGAGGCATTGGGCGAACTGCGACGCAGCTACGCCGAACTCGTCGTCCAGGGAGCGGGGCGCGTGTTGCGGCGTGAGGTACGGGCCGAGGATCATCAGCAGTTGCTCGAAGAACTCGGGCAGAAGCTTCCGCAACAACTCTTGTCATGAGCACTGCCGCGAGCCCACGCGCTGTACAGCCGTATGCGGCCGCGCTGTACGAAGCCGCTCAGAAGATCGGGGAACAAGAGCACGTGGGCGTTGCCCTGGCGGAGCTGGCCGAACTCTGGGAGCAGACACCTGAACTCAGGACCTTCCTCACCCACCCAAGGGTTCCCACTGAGGCCAAGGAACAGTTCCTAACGGAGGCCCTGGGCGACGTGCTGCACATGTACATCGTGAACACCCTCCGGTTGATGGCGCGGCGCGGACGGGCCGCACTCCTGCCCAACCTGAGAGACGCGTTCTTGAGGGCCGCGGAGGAGCAAGGTAGGCTGGTGCGGGCTATCCTCCGCACGGCGCGCTCGGTCTCCCCAGAGCATCTGGAGATGCTTCGAACGCAGCTCCAAGAGTCAACAGGCCGGCCCGTTGTGTTGGAGGTGGAGCAAGCACCGGAACTGCTGGCGGGGGCGGAGCTCGAAGTGGCCGGCCGGAGGCTCGATGCCTCCATGCATGGGCGGCTGTCACGTCTGGCCGAAGAACTGAAGGGGTAAGCATGGCTGACATACGGAAGGACGAGATCACCACGATCCTTCGAGAACAGATCCAACGTCTCGATGCCGACCTGGATATGGAGGAACTGGGTGTGGTTGTGGAGGTCGGTGACGGAATCGCCCGGGTGTACGGGTTGCGCTCCGCGTTGGCCTCAGAGCTTCTTCTGTTCCCAGGGGATGTTCGTGGATTGGTGTTGGACCTCCAAGAGGACTCCGTCGGCGTGGCCCTGCTCGGCCCGGATACGGAGATCAAGGAAGGTCACGAGGTTCGCCGGACCGGGCAAGTCCTGTCCACCCCTGTGGGCCAGGGGTTTCTGGGAAGGGTTGTCGATCCTCTGGGCAACCCCCTGGACGGTGACGAGCCCATCGAGGCCGAAACCTACCTGCACACCGACGCTAAAGCCCCCGGTGTGATCGATCGTCAGCCGGTGAACACGCCCCTGCAGACGGGCCTCAAGTGCGTGGACGCCCTGACCCCGATCGGACGCGGACAACGCGAGCTGATCATCGGCGATCGCCGCACGGGGAAGACCGCAATCGCCATCGACACGATCATCAACCAGCGCGACAAGGATGTCCTTTGTGTGTATGTGGCCATCGGCCAGAAGTCGTCGACGATCGCCAAGGCAGTGGACGCGCTGCGGCGTCATGAGGCCCTTGAACACACGGTGATCGTGGCGGCACCTGCCGATGCCCCCTCCCCGCTGCAGTACATTGCCCCTTACGCCGGTTGCGCCATGGCCGAGCACTTCCGCGACCAGGGACAGGACGCCCTCGTCGTCTACGACGATCTGTCGAAACACGCAGTGGCCTACCGAGAGATCTCCCTTCTCCTGAGAAGGCCTCCTGGCCGCGAGGCCTATCCTGGCGACATCTTCTACACCCACTCCCGACTGCTGGAGCGGGCATCGCGCATGTCGGACCACCACGGGGGAGGCTCCCTGACCGCCCTACCCATTGTGGAAACCAAGGCAGGCGACATCACAGCCTACATCCCCACCAACTTGATCTCGATCACCGATGGGCAGATCTACCTCGAAGCGGACCTGTTCAACAAAGGCCAACGGCCAGCCATGAACGTGGGGCTGTCCGTATCGCGGGTGGGCGGCGCGGCCCAAGCGCGGGCCATGAAAGACGTGGCCGGCCAGCTCCGCCTGGAACTGGCCCAGTATCGTGATCTAGCGGCGTTCGCTGAGTTCGCCCAGGAACTCGACGAAGCCTCGCAAGCTCAGCTCGCCCGTGGAGAGCGGGTCATGGAGATTCTCAAACAGGACCAGTACCAGCCGCTTCCTGTAGCCGAACAGGTTACCGTGCTCTATGCCGCCGTTTCCGGTCACCTCGACGATGTTCCCACAGAAGCGGCAAGGGAGTTTGAACGCGGCCTGCTCACGTTCCTTAAGGAGCACCATGAGGACATCGTCTCGCGCATCGCCGAGACGGGCAAGCTGGAGGAGGAGGTCCGGGAAAAGCTTGAGGAAGCCGGCCGTACCTTCAAAGAAGGGTTCCGCGCCTAATGGCCACACAGACGCGGCAGATCCTGCGGCGCATCCAGAACGTGCGCCACGTGCGGCAGATCACCAAGGCGATGTACGCGATCGCCGCCACACAGACCGTCCAGCGAAAACGGGCCTTGGCCGCCGCAGCCCCATTCAGCAACGAAGCACCGGAAGCACTTGCCACGTTATGGGCAGCGGCACGCGCACAGGGCATGTCCCATCCTCGGTTTGAGCCGGGGGAAGGGCAAGGAGCGGCCCTGCTCGTGATCAACGCTGATCGTGGCCTCTGCGGACGCTACGTTGGCGAGATCAACCGCGCTGCCGAGCGGCTTGCACGGGAATGGGAGGATGTCGCTGTGCTCGCCGGAGGCGAGAAGGCCCGTTCGTTCTTCCGGGGGCGCGGCTGGCCCGTGCATGCAAGCTATGTGCACGCCTACGAGAAGCCAGACCCGGAGATTGCCCAACGCATTCTTGACGACGTTCACGCATTGTTCCCCACACATGTCCGTGAAGTGCACGTGGTGTTCATGCGCTTCTACGGGGATCTTGTGCAGAAGCTGGAGACGGCGCGCCTCCTGCCGCTTGAGCTTCCCACCACAAGCCCGAGGGAGCTTCTCACAGAACCCAACCTCGGAGAACTCCTCAACACGGCCACCGAGGTCTACCTTCAGGGCGTACTCCTGGGGATGCTGCTGTCGGCAAAAGCCAGCGAACAGGCGATTCGACGTCAAGCGATGAAGTCGGCCACGGACAACGCCGATGAGCTGCTCGATGACCTCACCCTGAACTACAACAAAGCCCGGCAACACGGGATCACCCGTGAGCTCGCCGACATCGTAGGCGGCTCGGAAGCAT
>PUMK01000195.1 GCA_003551325.1 Candidatus Acetothermia bacterium
AACCGGTACGTCTGGCGCTCGAACGGAAGCCATCCACCCCGATGATCCCGCTCGGCCCGCGATCACTGCGCGGGCTCACGGAACCGGTAGAACTCTACGAGCTGGTCTGCTCCGAGGGACCGGGACGGGCGCCGCCCTCTCCCGTGAGCCGGGACAGCCGGCCGTCGATCGCCGTGCTGCCACTCATGAACCTTTCCTCCGAACCAGAGAACGAGTTTTTCAGTGATGGGATGACGGAGGAGCTGATCGGTGCACTGTCGCGCTCCAAGGGGTTGCGCGTCATCTCGCGCACGTCGGCGTTCAGCCTGAAGGGCAAAGAACTCGGGGTCCGGGCCATCGGTGAGCTGCTCAACGTGGACACGGTGCTCGAGGGAAGCGTACGCAGGTTTGGCGACCGCGTCAGAATTTCCGTGCAGCTGATCGACACGCACGAGGACACCCCTCGGTGGTCGGAGCGGTATGACCGCGAGCTTAGGGATGTGTTCACGATCCAAGAGGAGATCGCGCAGGCGATCGCTGAGACACTGGAAGTCACCCTGCGCACAGGGCGAAGCCGGCCGCTGGCAGCGAGCACGGATGATCTCGAAGCCTACACGTTCTACCTGAAGGGTCGCTTCTACTGGAACCAACGTACGGAGAAGGGCCTTCGCCAGGCGATCAGCTGCTTCGAACATGCCATCCGGCAGAACCCCGACTACGCGCTTGCCTACTCCGGCTTGGCGGATGTGTTCACCGTGCTCCCCGACTACACCACATTCAACCGCGAGGAAGCCTATCGCAGAGCTGTAGCGGCTGCGGGCAGAGCACTGCAGCTCGACGACGGGCTGGCCGAGGCCCACGCTTCCATGGCGGACATCAAACTGCTCTATGAGTGGGACTGGATCGGCGCCGAGGAGGACCTGCAGAGGGCGATTCGCCTGAGCCCCGGATACACGACGGCCTACCATTGGTACGGTCATTGCCTCCTGTACACCGGCCGCTTCGAAGAGGCAACCGTGTGGTTTGAGCAGGCGCTGGAGATGGACCCCCTGTCCGTCATCGTCCACAGCAATTATGGTCTGGCCCTCTACGCGGCCGGTCACCGCGAGCGCGCGCTTGCCGCGCTCGAGCGGGCTCTGGAGATCGCCCCGGCCTTCGGCATCGCACAGCTCTACCTCGGTCTCGTACACATCGCGCTCGGCCGGCTATCGGATGCGCGAAACACCTTCGGCGAAGCGCGGCGCAACCTGGCGCACAACACAGCACCCGCGGACGTGGGGCTGACGCTCGTTGACATGATGACCGGGAAGGTTGACGAGGGCCATGCGCGCCTTGAGCAACTCGAACTCCGGGCCGCGCGGGGAGCAGCGCCTCCCACGTGGGTTGCCCTTGTCCATGCGGAACTTGGTTCGACCGACAATGCCTTTGCGTGGCTCCAACGCGCATTTGGTGAGCGGGACAACATGCTGCGCTTCCTGCGGGTGCTGCATCCGTTCGAAAAGCTGAGGGACGACGCGCGTTACGCCGAGCTTCTGCGCGAGCTGAGGCTTCCCCTCCTTCCCGGCGACATGCACGCTGCACCGCGAGCCTGAGGACACGTGTACAGGGGCATGCCGCCAGGGGAGTGCGGGTTGCGGTTTGGGGGAGGCTAATCGCACCCTGGGTCAGCCCCCCGGGCTGTTGCGCAACCCCGGTGCGGAGGATACCGTACATCGTTGGGGGGCGCCGGCCGTTGGGCGAGGGCCGGCCGCGGGACGAAGAAGATACCCTACGGCTGAAGGCGCGGCTCAAAGGATGGGCAAGCCATGTCACTTCTGAAACTCACGGGGATCACCAAGGACTACAGGCTGGGCAATACAGCTGTCCATGCGCTGCGTGGACTCGATCTCCACGTCACCAAAGGCGAGATCGTAGCACTGATGGGACCATCGGGCTCGGGAAAGTCGACGCTGATGCACATTCTGGGCGCGCTGGACACGCCCACCAGCGGTACGGCTTCACTCGAGGATCAGGACCTGCAGACGCTTGGGGAGCGGCAGCTTGCACGACTGCGAGGCCGGAAAGTGGGGTTTGTGTTTCAGACGTTCCACCTCGTACCGACGCTCTCCGCACAGCGTAATGTGGAGCTCCCGATGATCTTCCTCGGGGTGAGCAGACGGGAGCGGGCCCGTCGTGCCCGTGAACTCCTGGAGCGCGTAGGCCTCGGTGACCGCGTCAAGCACAAACCCAGTGAGCTTTCCGGAGGGGAACGCCAACGCGTGGCGATCGCCAGAGCACTCGCCAACGACCCTGAGGTGATCTTGGCCGACGAGCCAACGGGGAACCTCGACTCGGAGACAGGGGCCACGATCCTCGCGATCTTGCGCCGTCTGAGCGCCGAGGACGGCAAGACCGTGGTTCTCGTCACCCACGACCCGGAAGCTGCGGCCATCGCCCACCGCATCATCCGCCTTCGCGACGGCCAGATAGCGGAGGTGACAACCAATGCTCGGTGACTTCCTGTCCCTGGCTGGGTCAAGCATCGCCCACAGAAGGATGCGGAGCTGGCTAACGGTGATCGGTGTGTTCATCGGTATCACTGCCGTGGTGGCTCTGATCTCCATCGGCCTGGGCCTCGAACGTACGATCGAGGATGAGGTGGGGAAGGTGTTCGGGGTGGACACGTTCTTGCTGGCTCCCCGCGGTGCGTTCGGACCTCCCGGATCGGGCGGGAATAACCGCAATCAATACGCGCTTGACATTGAATGGCTGCGGAATGTGGACGGCGTGAAGACCGCCGCCGCCGTGCGGCGGCAGACCGGTTTCGTCGAGGGTGGCGTCAGTCCGGAGGGACGTGCTGTGCGGGGTTTCTTCCCCGTCGTCGGACTCTCGCCGGAGTTGATCACGTCGTTCTCGTCGTTCATCGGTTCGTTGGAGGTCGAGCCTGGGGGACGACTATTCGTGGAAGGGGACGTGGAAGTCACGGTGCTTGGCCGGGATGTAGCTCGCCAGATGAACGCCCAGCTCGGCGACACCCTCACGGTGGAGGGCGACATGGACAAGCCAGCACGGTCCCTGACGGTGGTCGGTATCCTGTCCTCCGAAACCGAAGCGGGCGGATCCCAGGGAGGCTTTACACCGGGGATGGGCGACGGTGCCGATACGATCTATGTCCCGTTCGCGACGATGGACCTCCTATGGGGGAGGGCGGAAGACGTAAGGCTGACCCTGGTCCGCACGGAGCCAGGGCGCGACGTGGATGACGTTGCCGACCGCGTCCAGGCTCACCTTCGCGCTGACGGAACCAACGTCTCAGCGATCACCTATAGCGACATCAGCAACGCCATCGGTACGGTCACGTCGACGGTCAGCGCCTTCCTAGCCGGGATCGCCGGCATCTCTCTTCTGGTCGGTGGTGTGGGGGTCATGAACACGATGTTCACGTCGGTCCTTGAACGCACCCGGGAGATCGGGATCATGAAGGCTGTCGGCGCCGGAGACCGACATATTCTCGCCCTATTTCTCATGGAGTCCGGGCTCATCGGCTTGGTGGGGGGCATCGTGGGTGTGGTACTCGGTCTAGGGCTCAGCGGTGTGGCCTCTGCACTCATCGGACGGGTGTTCGACGTGCGCATCGCTGTTGTGGCGAGCCCTGCCCTCATCGCGACCACATTGGCTGGCTCGTTCGGGCTCGGTGCGTTCGCCGGA
>PUMK01000115.1 GCA_003551325.1 Candidatus Acetothermia bacterium
CCGGTCGGGGTCAAAGGTACCCCCTTGCGTGCACGCTTCGCTCGCTTGGAGGATCGAAAGCTGCCCCGAGCGTGAAGCCGCAGGGACATCGACCCCGGTATCGGCAAGGTAGCGGCGGACTTCATCGGCCGTACGCGTGTCGCCGATGTACATACACTTCTCGCCGCGCTCGAGACCCATGCGGATGAACGGCACGACCGCAGCACGCCACTCCTCAGGGGAATCGTAGATCAGAGAGAGATGGTCGTGGGGCTGGAGGCGTCCCAGGCTCTCCGTGAGGTCTGTAGGACCAGTCCGCCCGTGTCCCTTCTCGTGCATGGATCACCTCATCCAGACGCTGTGCGTTACTTCCTCAACTGTCATTATACGGCGTAGATAGGAGAAAACGTTGTAACACGATACCCGAGGACCACGCGACCGAGGTTGCGGCGAGGTTCCCCCTCAAACGGACGCGTCACCACCAGGCGCCGGCAGGGACTCCAGGCGCTCGTAGGCGCTCTCCACGGCCACGCGCACCGTGTCCAGGGCCCTCTGCCACCATGCGACCTCCGCCGGTGCCCAGAGCTCCCTGCCGCCCATCCACCAAGGCCGGCCTACCCTCAGCATGCCTCTGTACACTGGCACCGTCGTGTGGAACGCTTCGTTGGTTCAGGCTCCCCTGTTCCCCGAGCGTGTGCGCCTGGCCCGTTGAAGTCACCCACGTGAGCAGTACCAATAGCGATCGACTGAGACCTCTCTACTGCCGACAGACCCAGAGCTTCTGGCTGCGAATCCCCGAAAGCTGTTTTCCTACGCACATTGGTTCCTCAGTGCGACAATGAGGGGCGCGAGGCGCTATAGTGTGCAGGGAGGTGTCCACTATGAGGCATTCTATGAAAGGATGTGCTGCTGCAATGATCGCGGTGGCACTGATAGGGGTCGGGCTGCTGGCTCAGGAACTTTGTACCATCACCGT
Source organism: Candidatus Acetothermia bacterium (assembly GCA_003551325.1). Classification (GTDB taxonomy): domain Bacteria; phylum Bipolaricaulota; class Bipolaricaulia; order Bipolaricaulales; family Bipolaricaulaceae; genus B1SED10-245. The sequence continues at coordinate 956 of PUMK01000115.1, forward strand.
GCAGCCGGGCGAGTCGATCCAAGAGGCAATCGATGCAGCGAGTCCTGGTGATGTGATCTGTCTAGGCCCTGGTGAATGGGAAGAGAACCTGGTCATCGAGAAGAGCCTCATCCTCCGGGCGGCCGAAATGGGGTCCGAGCCACAGGCGGTAGTCAGATCTGCCAGAAAGGACTGGCCGGTGATCCGGATCAGCAGCGCGGAGCCGATCGAAGTGACCATCCAGGGGCTCAAGATCACAGGGGCTTTCGGAGCTTGTTACCAGATGGCACCTGAGTGGATCTGCGCTGATGGCATCTCCGTCCACGGCAAGGCAGCGGCTGTGATCGACACGAACACGATCAGCCACAATGTGCATGGCGTCTTCGCGTGGGACGCTTCCCAGGTCACCATCGGGAATAACCTCATCAGCGGTAACGAGTATGGCATCGCAATGGTGGACGCTTCCCAGGTCAACATCGAGAACAACACCATCAGCGACAACGAGTGGAATGGCATCGGGATAGAGGGCTCTTCGCAGGCTACGATCACCGGCAACGTGATCCGAGGCCACGATGGCTATGGCGTTGTCCTCTGGGAGCGCCCGTGCATGGATACAGACAGGGTTTTCGCCGGATACGTCACCGGAAGTGACAACGAAGGCGAAGGCAACACCGAGGGCGACTACTGCCCCGATAACCTGGCATTCCTGTTCACCGAGGAGGGTGGAGAGCTCGACCGACGGTAGTAGGGGTGCGAGAGGGCTTGAAGCCGGCGTCACGTGCTGATCGCGAAGGCTGAAGGGGTCGATGCGGCGTTGGCGATCCAGCCATTCCGTGTGCTCCCCCTCGGGAGACCGTCTTGTTCACGGAGGGGACACAAGCGCTGGCTGCTCTCGTTCGAAGGGGAAGGCACATGGAACCCCAGTTGCCCGATCAGAACACGCTTAACCGGGTAATGCCTGAGGCCTCCTGTCTTGAGCTGCTGGACAGGCAGAGGAAACTCCAAAGCTCGGGAACAGATGCGGTCCATGCCCTGCCAGCGAAGAGAGACTGGGGACAAGAACGTAGCATGAGGTGGCTCGACCTTACCGAGGCCGAACACGCGGCCATGCTTGAAGCCGCCCAGCGTACGCAGTCGGAGACTGTGGCCGTCCCGGCGTCCGACGGTCGTTTCGGCAAGCGCCTCGCTTGGTCCAGGTTCCCCCATTCCCCCAACCTGTGCATCTGGCCTGCTGCAGCCCGGAGGATGTGCGGTAGGACCAGGAGAGCTGCGATGGTATGCTGGGCGTGGAGGTGGGCACGATGAACCGATCCCGATGGTGCCATGTAGGTGTTGTCGCTCTTGTGTTCGTGGCCGGACTTGGGGCGCTGGCCGAGGACTGCGTGATCACCGTGCAGCCTGGTGAGTCTATCCAGGCGGCCATCGATGCGGCCAGCCCTGGTGATGTGATCTGCCTCAGCCCCGGAGAATGGGTAGAGAACCTGGTCATCGAGAAGTCGATCACCCTGAGAGGCATAGGCGCCAACGAGACCGTCATCAGGGGGCTGGAGGATGGCCTGCCAGTGCTCGGGATCGAGAGCGCCGAGGAGATCGAGGTTACGATCGAAGCTCTCACCGTTTTCGGAGCCAAGGCTGGGGAGCCAAGGACCTGGCAGGAAGGTGGTATCCGGGTGAGCAGGCGGGCTCACGTGATGATCTCCAACGCGACTGTCAAGGGGAATGCGGGGGCTGGCATCTCCATCGGGGGCTTAGTCCAGATTACGGTCTCCGACTCGACCGTTGAGGGCAATGGGGAGGATGGCATCTCCGCCTGGGGCTCAACCCAGGCCACCGTCTCTGGCTCAACAGTGGAGGGGAACGGAAGGGCTGGCATCTCCATCGGGAACTCAGCCCAGATTACAATCTTCGGCTCGACCGTTGCGGGGAATCGGGGGGCGGGCATCCGCATCTGGGACTCAGCTCGGTCAGCGATCACCGACTCGTTGTTCATGCACAACAGTCAGGGCATCTTCATCTCCGACTCGGCCGTGGCAACCATCGAGGACAATGTGTTCCGGGATAACACGAGAAACGATGTGATTCTGTACGCGCGGCCGTACTTTGACATAGACCGAGTGTTCACTGGTCACGTCATCGGCAGTGGCAACAGAGGCGAAGCGAACGCTGCCGGCGACGATTGCCCGGATGCCCTCTGGTTTCTGTTCACCGAGGAGGGCGGCGAACTCGACCATCGCGACTGATTCCGTGCATGCGCTCGCATCCTGAGGCCCTGTAGGGGGTTCCGGCGAGCAAGAGCTACACGCGGAGCATGGTCCGAGAGCTCCGACCAGGCCTCGATCAGGAGTGCCTGGTCGGAGCCTCAACTGCTGAGACACGGGTCTCCCAACTACAGGACGGCCGAGAGGAACACTGAAACGTGATGCCTTTCTTCCCAAGACCTGACGCTGCGGTCGACGAAACCGTCGCCGACCATCTGCAGCTCTTCACTGACGACCGTCTCCTCGCTGTCTCACACGCTGGTCTACTGTGTGCGTTCCACCTCGAACTCCCCGTGTAGTGTCGGGCCATGGAAGTCACCGCGGATCGTGCCGCCCACGGGCCCGTATTCCGCAATCGTGAGCTGGAGAGGGAAAAGACCTGTCGTGGCCATGTACGTCGGCGTTCCCGGGACGTTCGGACTGAACGGGGGCTCCCCGTCGAGCCACGACAAGATGAA
>PUMK01000239.1 GCA_003551325.1 Candidatus Acetothermia bacterium
ACTCGGCACAGGTCCCGTAATCCGACGAGGTTATGACGGCTCCCTCGACGGGGCTCTGGCGCGTGTGGACGATCTCCGCCAACGCATTGCAGAACTGGAATCCACAGAGCGTAGCCGGACGAAGATCGGAAACCTCCGTGTAGGTTTCAACAAGGTCATGGGCTACTTCTTCGAAGTCAGCCGTTCCCAACTGCCCAAGGTGCCCAACGACTGGCGGCGACGCCAAACCTTGACCAACGGGGAACGCTTCACATCGTCAGCGCTTGAGGAACTTGCGGACGGGTTGCTGGAAGCCCAGACCACTGCACGCAGTCGCGAACAGGAGATCGTGGAGGAGCTCTACAAGAGCATACGCGACGCGTCGTCCTCACTGTCGGACGTGGGTGATGCGCTTGCAGAGCTTGACGTATGCCTTTCGTCGGCCATTCTGGCCCGGGAACGCAACTACAGACGTCCGTCGTTCAGCGTTGACGGCCAGATCAGAATCCTCGATGGTCGCCACCCTGTTGTGGAGACGACAGCTGACTTCGTTCCCAACGATCTTGTCCTGGACCCAACACAACGTCTGGTCGTAATCACGGGACCGAACATGGCTGGGAAGTCCGTGTACCTGCGGCAGGTGGCGCTGACGGCGTTGCTTGCCCAGACCGGCTCGTTTGTCCCCGCAAAAGAAGCTCTGCTCCCGGTGTTCGACCGGGTGTACACACGCGTGGGTGCCTCGGATGCGGTCGCGGATGGGCTCTCCACGTTCATGGCCGAGATGCACGAAGCAGCGTCCATCGTATCTGGAGCCACGGAGCACTCCCTCGTGATTCTCGACGAGCTGGGACGCGGTACGAGCACGCACGACGGCATGTCCCTCGCTTGGAGCATCGCCCGCTTCCTCGTACGAAGGGTCCGATGCATCTCGCTGTTTGCCACACACTACAGGGAGCTCGCGACCCTTGCTGAGGAGGTTCCCGGTGTGGTGAACCTCCACGCCACAGCCCGAGAGTGGGAGGGAAAGGTTGTCTTCCTGCACCACCTGCAACACGGAGTCGCCGAGCGAAGCTACGGTATTCACGTCGCCCGGTTGGCTCAGCTTCCGGAGGAAATCTTGCGAGAGGCGCAACGCCTGCTCACACGTCTGGAGCGGGGTGGCACCCCTCGCGCCCCCGTAGGCGTCGAGCTTCCGCTCTTTGGTACCGAGGAGCACCCCGCGCTCACACGCCTTCGCGAGCTGAACCCCGACCGCTTGACACCGATCGAAGCCCTCCAGCTGCTCAGCGAGCTGCGCCGCATGGTCGAGGGATAGGTTGCGCCGCAGCCTCAAAGTCCGCTTGCGAGGAGAGAGGCCACGATCTTTAAGTCTTCGGGGCGCGTTACCTTGAGCATGGCAGGATCACCCGGCACGACCGTTACAGACCATCCCATAAGAAGAAACGCAGCCGCATCGTCGGAGAGCGTCGCTCCCTGTGCAGCCGCGGCGTCGTATGCCTCCAAGAGCGGCCCGCGCGCGAACCCCTGCGGTGTCTGCACGTGCACCAGCCCTTGCCGCACCGGACCGGCCTGCCCCAGGAACCCCGCCTCGTTCACGTAGCGCAGCGTATCCGCCGCAGGAAGCACGGGAACCGCCGCACCGTCCTTCCTTGCCGCCTCCAGAACAGCAGCGACCACAGCCCTGCTGATCACCGGTCGTGCCGCATCGTGCACCAACACGTAGGCGCCGGTGGCTGCCTCCACACCGTTGCGTGCGGAGTCCTGCCGCCGGGCGCCACCCGCCACCGTTCGCAGCGGCACCTCGCAGGACCCTGCCAGGGCGTCCACTTGAGGTTGTTCCTCAGGGCGCAGTACGACCACAAGCTCATCCAACAGTCCCGTTCTCCAGAGACCCCGCACAGCATGGGCCAACAATGCCGTGCCCCCAACAGAGGCCCACACCTTGTTGGAACCCAACCCCAGGCGCGCACCCAGGCCCGCGGCCAGCACGACACCGCTTACGCTCACGGACTAGTCGGTCTCGGGCCGGTCGAAGGACAACCGTCGCAAGCCGGTTCCGTCAGCGGCAATCGCATAGGCACCCCAGTCTCCGTCGCGATCGGAGTTGAACACGATCTCGCCTGTGGCCGACCACTTGGGGTTGACATCAAGCGCCTCGTCGGACGTCACACGGAATACCTGGCCCGTGTCGACGTCAACGGTGAAGATGTCCCAGTTATCCTTATCTTGCATGGCCATGAAGGCGATCTTGACCCCGTCCGGCGACCAACTTGGATAGAGTTCGTCACGACCCGTCGTGGTCAGTGCCCGTTCCTGTCCTGAATCGAGATCCAGCACATACAAATCGTAGCTGTCAGGCCCTTGAGCGACGTACACCAGTCGCTCTCCGTCGGGACACAGCGCAGGCTGCCAGAAATCCACCTCCACCTCCGGTTGACCAAAGAACGCGCAGCCTCCAAGGAACGCCAGCATCCCCACAAGCGCCGTGGCTTTCAATACCGTCAGCGCCACCTTACCTCCTTTCCGGTTATCATGATCGTATGGTCCATTGTACGCGCGTCCCGTCGCCTCCTGCCAGGGAGCCTTCAGTTGCGCAACCTCTTGTCTGGGGAACCACACGTCTATTGGCGTGCGGGATCGAGGCTGCCCCAAGGGAGGCGCGGCTGTTGTGGGAAGCGGCTGGTGGCGAACCGGTCTGGGTATCGTCTCCCTCTCAAGAAGCGCAGCAGGCGCATGCCCGGCGTTTTCGACGTCTGGTCGACGCCCGTTGTCGCCGCGTTCCGTTGGCCTACCTCACCCGGACGGTGGGTTTTCTTGACATCGATGTCCAGGTTCGCCCCGGCGTGTTTGTACCCCGACCGGAGACCGAGGAACTGGCCGAACGGGCAGTTCGCATACTCCGCCTCCTGCCCACAGGGCCCAGAGCGCTTGATCTCGGCACCGGAAGCGGGGCCATTGCCTGTGTACTCGCCCGTGCTCGTCCCGATGTCACCGTGCTGGCCACCGACGTTGCAGCACGCGCGTTGGCCTGCGCGCGGCAGAACGCTCGCAGATTGGGTCTTAGTGAGAGGATGGAGGTGCGACGCTCCAACTGGCTGGATTCTGTGAGCGGACGGTTCCACTTGGTGACCGCGAATCCTCCCTACATCGCCGAGCACGAGCTTGCCTCCCTGCAGCCGGAGATCCGCCATCATGAGCCTCGGAGGGCACTTGCGGCTGGCCCAGACGGCCTTCGAGACCTTCGCATCATCCTTAGGGCGCTTCCCCGGTACCTCGTTCGGAAGGGCTATGCACTGGTCGAGATTGGTCACCGGCAGGCGGATGCGGTCCGTGCACTTGCCAAACAGGCCCTCGGTCTGGTAGAAACAGAGGTGCATCAGGATATGGGGGGCAGGGCACGAATCCTGGCAATCCGATGGATGTGATCCTACAGGTATCGGAGCTCAAGTTCGCCACAGACGATGGCGTGCTGATCCTGGACCATGTGTCCTTTGGGGTCCAACGCGAAGGTGCTGCGCTCCTGGTCGGACCGCCGTCGTCGGGCAAGACGCTGCTTCTGCGCCTATTGCTCAGGGAACTGGCACCGACCGGCGGGCAGATCCTGCTCCTGGGACGCAATGTCGCGCGTCTCTCCCCACACAAGGTGCTG
>PUMK01000157.1 GCA_003551325.1 Candidatus Acetothermia bacterium
CGGCTTCGAACTTGGCGCTGCGTGTGCGGTAGATGACATCCGGGAGGGGATCACGCACCAGAGGGCGGTTGGTCGGAATCTGTACCACATCCAACCCATAGATCTGCTTGAACTCCTCTTCCTCGGTCTTGGCCGTCCCCGTCATCCCTGCCAGGCCCTTGTACAGGCGGAAATAGTGTTGCAGGGTGATCTGGGCCAAGGTCTGACTCTCACGCTGCACAGGGAGGTTCTCCTTGGCCTCGATGGCTTGGTGGAGTCCGCCGGAGTAGCGCCGATCCGGCATCAGCCGTCCGGTGAACTCATCGACGATCATCACCCTTCCATCCTTCACGATGTACTCGCGATCCCGTTTGAAGAACGTACGGGCACGAAGCGCCGTCTCCAGATGCTGAAGCGCCGAGCTGGCACGTGGATCGAAGATGTTGTCGAACTTCAGAATGCGCTCGGCTTTCTGAATGCCGGCATCGGTCAGCGTGAGGCGCTTGCGCTCCTCGTCCACTTCGAAGTCTTGATCCGGCTTGAACAGCTTCGCCACCCGGGCGAACTCGCGGAACATGCGCACGGTGTCCTGCGTCGGGCCAGAGATGATCAGCGGCGTACGCGCCTCGTCGATGAGGATGTTGTCGATCTCGTCAACGATGGCATAGTCGCGCGTGGCTTGAACCTGCTGGTCCACACTCATGACCATGTGGTCCCGTAAGTAGTCAAAACCGAACTGAGCGTTGGTCCCGTAGGTGATATCACAGGCGTAGGCTCCCCGACGCTCATCGGGCGTCATGTCCTCTTGAAGCAGACCAACCGTGAGGCCCAACGCCTCGTACACCGGCCCCATCCAATACCGGTCGCGGCGCGCCAGGTAATCGTTGACGGTCACGATGTGAACCTTGCCGGCGAGGGCGTTCAGGTAGGCAGGCATGGTCGCGACGAGGGTCTTGCCCTCTCCCGTCTTCATCTCCGCGATGCGCTGCTGATGGAGGACCGCACCTCCCAATATCTGCACATCGTACGGGCGCAACCCAATCGTGCGGTGAGCCGTCTCCCGCACAACGGCAAACGCTTCGGGCAACAGCGTATCCAGCGATGCCCCCTCGGCGAGGCGAGCCCTGAACACCTCCGTCTTTCCCCGGAGATCCGCGTCGGTCATGCCCGCGGTGCCGTCACTGAGCTCGTTCACCCGCTCCAGAAGGGGAAACAGTCGCCGCAATCTTTGCTCGTTGGTCTGACCGAACACCCGGTCCACCACGCGGCGCATTGAGATCATGGGGAAAGACTATACGAAGGGGTCCGCAACCTCGCAACCACAGTCCAGCGAACGTTCCGCCCTCTTACGGCAACTGCTCCGTGTAACCCAGCACAAGCTCACGGGCTTCAAAGAGTTCCCCCTCTACCCCGCGCCACATTCCCCCCGGGAGAATCCACGCCCGCTCGTTGCCCGGCTCTATCGCCACGAGCTCGCTGAGCAGCGTCTCGGCATCAGCGTGGTATTCCGCTTCTTCCCCCTGATTCTGCGTCTAGAGCTTGGCAGGAGGCGACCTCAACCCACAGAGCAGCTCCTGCAGTCCTTCCCATCCCCCTAGGACACCCAGCAAGGGCAGTAGGGTTACCCACAACGACGGTCGGCCCCTCAGCTCCCTGAGAAGCATCGACGGCCGATCGATGTCACTCTCTGCAGCAAGGAAGGAAGCCAGGCGCGGGTTCCGCAGGGATTCCAGTGCCCGCTCCAACGCATCTTCTTCGATGGTTTCCAACAGAGCCCTTGCTCTGAGTCCAAACGCAATCTCGTCACCGAACGCCTCGCGGCAACGCGCATCATATCCTGAGAGTTCCTGGGGGCCCCCGGCAGCCGCTTCCCCGGCAAACCGCGCGCATAGGGCCCCGTAGTAGAGCCCGCCACCGGACAACGGCTTCACCTGCCCCGCAGCGTCTCCCACGAGCACGACCCCATCCCGCGCGCACACCGACGGCATCCCCAACGGAATCATGCCGGTCGCCCGGGTCAACACCTCCGTGTTCGGGAAGCGCTCCGCAAGAAACCGTTGGAGGAGGGCACCCCCCTCACGCCCACGCTCCGTGACGAGGCCAACATTCAGCTGCCCGGCGCCCGCCGGAAGCGACCAGCCAAAACTCCCTCGTCCCAGCGCACCGCCCAGGAACACTTCAACCGTATCCGGGGGAACATCCGCAACCACGGTGGCCTGAAATCCAACGACCATCCGCATCGGCCCCGGCAACCCCGCCCAATGCGCTACGCGGCTTGACGGACCATCAGCACCCACCACCACACGAGGACGTAGGATTCCGGATGATGTACGAAGTATTCCTGGAGACCATCCGGTGGCGGCCACACCTACCCGCACGTCGACACCAGCGTCCGCGGCACGGTCAACAAGGAGCGCGTCCAACCGTGCCCGATCCACCACGTACCCCTTGGGCTCAGCCGCGGCAAACGTGACCACGGTTCCACGCGGACCATGCAACGTGGCTTGTTGAATCCGCGCAACGATGAGCTCATCGGGGACGCCCAACGCTGCACGCCCGAGCAACCCGATCAACCCTGCACAACGGGTTGGCCTGTGCAGCGTACGCTCGAGAAGCACCGTGCGCGCGCCTTCGCTCACGGCCGCAGCCGCCGTCTGTGCGCCAGCGGGGCCCCCACCCACCACCGCCACATCGACCGCCTCTGCGCTGCGGTTGTGCTTGACGTCCGTACTCATGTGTTGTTCCAAGAGCCCAGACGCTTCTTCAACTCCTCTATCGGACGCACCGGTGTGGGGTCCACACGGTTCATGAGCGCCATGTACACACTCACCCAATCGCCCAGACAGACCATGGATAAGAGCTCCTCGATCTCCGTGCCTCCGTGAGCCCAGGCCTCAACGTAGCTGAGCCCACGGCGCTTCAGGACTTCCTTGAGAATGTCCACCCTGGCCTGTATCCGTGGATGATCCTGTGGAGATCGGAGGAACACCACACAGGCCGAGGGAAGCAGCACTTCGCTCAACTCGTAGCCCACAATCTCGTTGTGACAGAGTTCGGGTAGCTCCGCCCAGAAAGCCGGTTGCTTGGCATTCTCGTTGATCTGAGTCTTCCAACGAAGGGCTGCCGTGGCCATCGCCCCATGCGCCCCGTAGACCAACGGAACACGACGGTGGAGAGCTTTGGCCAAGCTCTGCGCAGCATTTCCCCGACTGTACGGTGTGTACCTCCGCACCATCTCCTCCATCAACCCTGGGACGGATGCGAGATCATGGGGACACAACCCCAGTCGTCCGAACCACGGCAACAAAGAGAAGAGCAGATAGCCCAAGGCTGCCCGCGGCTGAAGACCTTTGGGGATCTCGATCATCGGGACCCCCCGCTCCCGACAGAGCTGGGCCAATGCACCGCCTGAGGTGACAGCCATGGCCCTCTCCGTTCGTTCGAGCCCCTGCCGAAATGCCGACAACGTCTCCTCTGTACCACCCGAGTAGGAGATCCCCAGAAGAAGGGTCTCTGCATCGACGGTGGACGGTATCGTGTAACCTCGGTGGGGAACGACCTCCACCGAAAGGAGGCGCGCCAACATGTCCCCGGTGATCCCTGAACCGCCCATACCTGCGCACAGCACCCGCCGA
>PUMK01000357.1 GCA_003551325.1 Candidatus Acetothermia bacterium
CTCGACCTCGTAGCGCAGCATGCTGATGGACTGATCGCCTTGTCGGCCTGCGAGTCGGGCCAGGTTCAACGCCGGCTACGCCAGGGACTCGATAAAGCAACCCAAGCAGCGGGAAGACTCGCAGAGATCTTCCAGGATCGCTTCTACCTCGAACTCCAGGATCACGGCCTGGAGCGCAACCGGAAGCTGATCAAGGCAGGTGTTGAACTGGCCCGCCGACTGAACCTACCCTACGTAGCCACTTCCGATGTCCACTACCTCGACGCCCAGGATGCCGAAGCCCATCGGGTGTTGATCAACATCCAAGGAGGGAAGCGCCTGGACGAGGAGGGTGCACGGTCGCTGGACGGCGATGGCTATCACTTCCTGACGGAGGAGGAGATCAGGGAGCGGTTCCGGGAGCTTCCCGAGGCGGTGGACCGGACGGTCGAGGTCGCTGAACGCATCGCTTTCGAGCTGGAGCTTGGTACCCGATGGCTTCCCACCTTCCAGGTTCCCGAGGACTTCCCGGATGCCCAAAGCTACCTCGACCACCGCGCCCACGAGGGGTTGCGCAGCAAACACGGAGACACGCTACCCGTCGAGGTGGAGGAGCGCCTCGCGTACGAACTGTCGGTGATCGAGCGCAAGGAGTTGGGAGCGTACTTTTTGATCGTGGCCGATTTTGTCGACTACGCACGGCAGCAGGAGATTCCTGTGGGTCCAGGGCGAGGATCGGCGGCAGGATCCTTGGTGGCCTATGCGTTGGGGATCACCCAGGTGGATCCTTTGGAGTACGGCATTCTGTTCGAACGCTTCCTCAACCCTGACCGCGTCAGTCTCCCGGACATCGACATCGATTTCTGTATCCGTGGCCGCGATGACGTGATTCGCTACGCAGCCGAGAAATACGGCCGCGACCACGTGGCGCAGATCGGCACGTTTGACCGGATGGCTTCACGGTCTGTCCTCCGTGACGTGGCACGCGTCCTCGGTGTTCCCTATGAGCGGGTTGACCGCATCGCAAAGCTCGTCCCATATGGCATGCCTCTGGAACGCGCGTTGGAGCAGGTCCCCGAACTGAAGGCGGCCAGCGAAGAGGACGAGACCTCCAGGCGCATGTTCAACATCGCCCACAAACTCGAGGGGATTCTCCGTAACGCATCGACCCATGCGGCTGGTGTGGTGATCACCCCCGAACCGCTGGAGCGTTTCGTGCCCCTGTTGCGGCTGACCGACGGGGAGTTCGTCACCCAGCTCGATATGCATGACCTGGAAGACCTGGGCCTTCTGAAGATGGATTTCCTTGGCCTCAGAAACCTCACCATGCTTGATGATACGCGCAGGTGGGTAGCAGCCCGTGAAGGCAGAGCTCCGGAGCTGCGCAGGGTCCCCCTCGACGATCCCGAGACGTTCGCCCTCATCCGTCAGGCGAATACCAGCGGCGTCTTCCAGCTCGAGTCACCGGGAATCCGCGCACTCGTCCGAAGACTCGAACCGAGTGAATTCCGTGACCTCATCGCCATTCTCGCTTTGTATCGTCCAGGCCCCCTCGAATCGGGCATGGTCGAGGACTACATCGAACGCAAGCACGGCCGCCAACCTCCCACGCCGCCGCACCCCTCGGTCGAGGAGATCCTCAAAGAGACGCATGGCCTGCCGATCTACCAGGACCAGGTCATGCTCATGGCTCAACGGGTGGCGGGGTTCTCGCTGGCTGAGGCCGACCTTCTGCGGAAAGCCATGGGCAAGAAGAAACCGGAGGTCATGGCGAAGATGGAGGCCCGCTTTGCCGAAGGATGCGTGGCCAACGGGCTTGATGAGGCCGAAGCGCGTGCTCTGTTCAGCCACACGGAGAAATTCGCTGGCTACGGGTTCGTGAAGGCCCACGCCACCGCCTACGCGTTCATCACCTTCTGGACAGCGTACTTCAAGGCACACTACCCAACCGAGTTTATGGCCGCGTTGCTGTCAAGCGTCTTGGGCAACACCGACAAACTCGTCTCCTATATCGGTGATTGTCGGGACATGAACATCGAGGTCTTGCCACCCGACGTGAACGAGTCCGATGTGGATTTCACCCCTGTGGGAGAAGGCAGAATCCGCTTCGGCCTTGGGGCCATCAAGCACGTGGGACGCTCCGCAGTGGAAGCGCTGCTCGAGGCACGGGGAGACGGGTTCGAGAGTTTCTTTGACCTGGCACAGCGGGTGGACTCTGAGCGGGTAGGCCGTGAGACCCTGGAGTGCTTGATCAAGTCGGGAGCTATGGACGGGTTCGGTGTGTCACGGAAGGCGCTTCTCGCACAGGTGGAAGAGGGAATCCGGCTGGCGCAGATCGCCCGCCGTGAACGCCTGAGCGGTCAGCAATCGTTCTTCGAGACGGAGGAACTCGTGCCCTCTGTCCCGGTTGATGCCCAGGAGTTCTCCAAGAGGGATGTCCTGCGGTTCGAGCGCGAGCTACTGGGCCTATACCTCTCCGGGCATCCGCTCGATGTCTACCGCGAGAAGCTGCAGGCGACCGGTGCCGTTCCGTTGGCCGAAGCACAGGATCGGGGCGGAACCTTCACGGTGGCGGGGCAGGTGCGGCGCACCAAGGTCATCGCCATTTCCGGCGGCGGAAGGATGGCCTTCGTCACCCTACAGGACCGAAGCGGAGAACTGGAGTTCGTGGTTCCCAAGCACTTGTTCGAGCAATCGCCGGTCCACTACGCTGAGGACGTGCTCCTGTTCGTGAAGCTTCGCGCCTCGGAGCGCAACGGGACACGCCGTTTCACCGCCGTGCACGTGGAGCCGTTGGAGGACATACCCGAACAATGCCTCACAGCCTGTACCATCGATCTTCCCGCTGAGCTAGCCGAGCGACCGACCCTGGAGCGCCTCGCCGAACTCCTCGCCGAGCATCCTGGGCCGCTTCCTACCCAGGTGCGCATCTGGAACAACGGCCGCGCGCTCACCGTGATGGCTAGCCCCCGCTACGGTGTACGGCAATGCGCTGAACTCGCCGAGGACCTCGCCAAGCTGGGCCCCGAAGTTCAGTTGATCTGGCAATGAAGATCCCCTCCGCCCTCCGCCTTCTGCTCCCGGGGATCGGCGTGAAGCGGTGGATGGCCCTTTCCTTGGTGTGCACAGCAGTGATCGTGTTCGGGGCCTTGTGCCTCGTGGGCATCAACGGCATGCGCGCCCTCTACGGAGTCCTGCTCCAGCACTTCCCGTTCCTTTGGCGCCCCCTCATCGGAGGACTCGCCCTGGCCCTTGGGATCGGTGGGGCAACGTTCGGCATGGCCATGGCCGTGCGCTCGATCGCCGAGGCCTTCTCGTCTCAGAGGGCTGGATCGTTGACCCAGGCGCTGTACGAAGCCCGGGTACTCCCCGCCGCCCCGCGCGTGGTGGCTGTGGGTGGGGGGACGGGCCTCCCTTCCCTTCTTCGGGGACTCAAGATGCACACCGCCAACCTCACCGCCGTGGTCACGGTGATGGACAGCGGAGGTAGTTCCGGTCGGCTGCGCGTGGAGCTGGACGTCCTACCGCCGGGGGACGTCCGCAACTGCCTCCTGGCGCTGGCCGAGGACGAAGAGCGGATGGAGCGACTGTTCCAGTTCCGCTTCCATTCA
>PUMK01000358.1 GCA_003551325.1 Candidatus Acetothermia bacterium
CCGGTCAACCAAGCGAAGTTCTCGGGGCGGTACAGGTAGAGCAGCTCCACTCCCTGTGTCGCCATCCAGCTCCGTAAGAGGGCCAGCGCGCGCTCGTTCATCCTTGGACCTCCCGCAGTTCCTGCGCGATCTCTTCGGGCAGGGCATCCGCGGCAAACGCCCCGGCCCCGAGTTCCGTCCCGGCAAGATGCTTCAGCTTCCCCACGCTACGTAGCTTCGGGTAGAACTCGACGTGGAAGTGGAACGTCGCCTCCTCACCCCGTGGCGAAGCGTGCAACGACATCACGTACGGGAAAGGCTTTCCGAAGAGCCTATCGTAACGTGCCACCGTACGACCGAGGATCGCAGCAAACGCACGCCGCTGCGCTCTTGAGAACACCCAAGGTCCGGGAACCGGTTCCTTGGAGGCCAGCCACAACTCGTACGGAAAACGAGCGAACGGGGGAACGACAGCGACGATGTCCTCCTGGGTATCGACGACGTAACCATCACCCATGGTCGCGAACAAGTCCGCAAGGACCGGACCTTGCCGGAACGCGCGGGCCTCGGCATCCAGTACTGGAGGGATGAACGGATAGGCGTAGATCTGCCCATGCGGGTGATGGAGCGTGACGCCGACCTCCTCCCCTCTATTCTCAAAAGGCATCACGCATTGAATCTGGGGTTCAGCGTACAGCGCCTCGTACCGCCTCACCCATACCTCCACCAACAGCTCACGCCTCGCGGCGGACAACGTAGCCAGCGACCCTGCGTGCTGCGCAGTGTACACCACGACCTCACACACACCGTTTGCTTGTGCCGTTGGCACACAGAGCTCGGGGGGCTGGGGTGCCTGGCGATGCAGCGACGGAAACCGGTTCTCGAACACAGCAACATCGAAGTCCGAGAAGGGGATCTCCGTGGGGAAACCACCGGGCTGCGTCGGACACAACGGGCAGTATTCAGGCGGAGGATGGTAGGTACGGCTTCCACGATGAGCGGCGTAGATCACCCATTCCTGCCTCAACGGATGCCAACGAAGATGGGGAAAAGCTTCTGGTGCTCCCTCTCCTTCAGCTTGCGGCACGCATTCCGCGGGCTGCTCGGAGTGTAACCACAGGCGACGCCCATCCCTCTTCTCGAACACAACGCTGTGCATGATCTCCCTTCTTCACCCCGGTCTAGCAAAGGCCCGTCTCGCACATTGCCTCCGTCGTCTAGGCCGGATCCTCTCGGCATGCGCTGTCCCAGGTGTGGCGCAACGGCTCGTAGCAACGCGCGAACAGATCGCGGAAGAACGCTACCGCTTCGGGCTCAGCGAACACAACATCGGCAACCTTGTACGCTAGACTGCCACGCCGCATCTGCCGATGCGAACAACCCGCGCGCCATCCCGGCCAGCAAAGCCACGCCAAAACAGCCTGCCGCGCGCACAGCCGGCACTGCAATAGGCACACCCAAGACCACAGCCTTGATCTCAGGCCAAAGCTTGTACCGAGAACCGCCACCTACAGTCCTCATCTCATCGACCCCTGATCACAGCCTGTCCGGGACACCCATGGTCTGCCGATGCAGTTCAAAGGCTAACCCCTCAATCGTCCTTGCCAGACTCTGCCCCAAAGTCCTCCTCCTCGGACCCGCACCATAGAATCCGCACGAAGCCTCGTTCTGTGCATTCTCCCGGTCAACACACGTGAAGCCGCGTTGACGAAGAAACCAGCAGCGTTCGACAGATCACGCACGGCAACGGACCCCACTGCCAGAGATATCTGCGCCCTCCCATTAACGTTACCAACGTAGAGCGTTCTTGCCCTTTTGACAAGAGCCAGCTCCCGCCACACGCTTCATCAGCGACTCGGAACACCGTTCAGGGAGCCCTGCCGTACCACCATCCCGCTCGATCAACGGCTCCGGATCGGTTGACGGCACCTTCCACATCCTTCAGACTGTGTGAACTCGATGATGGAGAGGTGAGTGCATGCGATTTACAGCAGTGACGTTGATGTTGACCGCGGGATTGGTACTGATAGGCTTCGCCGCCACACCGGTGGCCGTGGTCAATGATCAGCCCATCACGCAGGAAGAGCTCCAACGCGCTACGCAGATGAACCAGGTCATCTACGGTATCTACCAGCAGTTCCCGACCTTCGCCGAATCCCTGCTCACAACCGAGGAGGGAGAGCGATTGCTCGAACGCTACGAGCGCGACATGCTGGAGCGGCTCATCGAACAGACGCTGCAGCAACAGGAAGCCGAGCGCCGGGGCATCACCCCCGACGAGGCGGAGGTCCAGGAGTGGGTCGACGAGACCATTGTGAACGTCAAACGTCAGAACCAGATGACGGAGGACGAGCTCATCGCCGCCCTCAGTCAGCAGGGAAGGACGTTGGAGGACTTCCGGGCGGAGATCGCTGAGGACGTCCGCGAGCACCTCATGACGGAAGTCTTGATCGAAGAGGTTACCGACGATGTGACGGTTTCCGCGGCTGAGGTACGTGCCTATTACGATGAGCATCCAGACAGATTCCGTGATGATGAGGGTGAGCTTGTAGCTTTTGAAGAAGTGCAAGACGCTATCGCCTCGGAGCTTCTGGAAGGAGCCCAGCAAGAGGCATGGCATGACTGGCTCTCCGAGCTTCGGGAGCAAGCCGAGATCACGGTCAACTTGTAGGCTTCGACTCGAACGCCAAGCGCGTGCAGGTGCGGGGCGGCGCCCTCTGGGGCCACCGCCCCGCACAGCTTGTCCATCACCTCAGCAAGCTCGGCCAACGGCGGTTTTGTGCTCAGATAGCCCGGTGCAATGTAGTTGCACTTGCACCTTTGTGCGGTTTAGCAGGGTTGCGTTCCGTCCTGTCCTGCGTTATACTTCAAGCTGGTTTTGTAGTGTCTTGCTGCGCACGTGACCGCAAGTGAGCGCCCACAAGCCTAACAACCGCGTACTACAAGTAGCTCCGCAGGAACAACGGAATGGGCAGTGCCGCCATGGGGCGGCGGCGCACGCGTGCGTGGATGGGCGCACAAGGAGGCACGGTTTATCATGAGTGCAATCGCAGGGATTGTTGGACCAGATGGGGAACCCAAGGATATCAGCGTGATGCTCAACGAGCTACGACACCGAGGGCCAGACAACACGGTGGTGCGTAGCCTCGATGGCGTTGTGGTGGGCTGCGGGGAGCTCAACACGTCCTATCAAGCAACGTTCGCTTTCAGCGGCGAGCGGCGGCCGTTTGCCCTACTGGACGGCGATATCTACAATGACCGCCCTTACGACCTCACGAACGTTACGTTTCTACGGGAGCGCTACGAGAAGGAGGGAGCGGATTGCTTCTCCACCTTGGACGGAAGCTACGCTTGCGCGATCATCGACAAGGACGAGACGCTTCTCGTGCGCGATCCTGTCGGCGCAAGGCCCATCCTGTACGGCACGTCCAACGGTCATCTCTACTTCGCTTCCGAGGCTAAGGCCCTCGTTGATCTCGTCCCTGAGGTCGAGGAGTTGCCGCCTGGCCATATCTACTCCAGCAGAACGGGCCTTCGCCCGTTCACGATTCGGCGACCCGACGTTCCTGAGTTCGAAACGCCCTTGGAGGCCGCACGAGCTCTGCG
>PUMK01000338.1 GCA_003551325.1 Candidatus Acetothermia bacterium
GGGATGAGGCGTCGACGCTCAATCCGCTGAACCGTCACCAAGCGCTTCTCCTTGTACTCCTTCACCTTGATCAAGCCCGTAGCGCGCGAATGGAGCTTGTGCTCGCGTTCGATCTCCGCCCCGGCCTCCAGGGTTGCCCCCTCCTTCAGCCGTGTCGGAACATACGCCTCAGGGATAATCCGCACTTCTTCACGCCCATTCTCGTCCACCATCGTGACACGCCTCACCCGATCACGGACCACGATCTGGCCTCGGACATCCACCATGTAGCGGTCCGAGGTGTCGCGGGTCAGCGGAAGCCCCGGGCGAACACGCTCTCCAATACGCACATCCCTGCGCAACCCCTTACCTTGGGGGATCAGGTACTCCACCTCACCCCGGTTCACCAGCTCCACGACCACGCGCCACAACGACTCCACCTTCGTTACCTCGACGCTATGCTCCAGGTGGCGTGGGGCCCGACGGGCGATGAGGTCATTCCGCTGGACGCGCTCGTTCGTCTTGACCATCAGGTCGTACTCGTAAGGCACACGGTATTCAGTCGCTCTGCCCCTACGCGAGCGCGAAGTGATAACCTCCTCCACCGGAACGAAGAACAACTCCTGGCTCCCGTTCCCGGGTATCGGGGCAAAGTAGCGTTCAAGCTCCAGCTCACGAACCCGTTCCTCCAGCTGACGCTTGACGCGAAGCTCAGACCCCGCATACGTCTGAATGGCATACCACTTCTTGCGCTGCATATCCCCCGGCCTAGCTGACTTTTCCTGAGAGGCGCAGAAGGAAACGCACGCCCTGCTGGAAGATCATGTCCAGAAGGCCAAGATACGCCGCCAGGATCACCGTCATCAAAACGATCAGCACGGTGAACGTGATCACTTCCTTGCGGTTCGGCCAACTCACGCGCTGCGCCTCACCTCGCACAGACAGTGCGTACTTCCGAATTCGCTCTACCATGGTGCCACGCCTCCCTGGCAGGCCCGGGAGGATTTGAACCCCCAGCCTGCGGATTTGGAGTCCGCCGCTCTGCCAATTGAGCTACGGGCCTGCGTCGTGCTCACACCTCTTTGTGCTGCGTGTGCGCTCTGCACCACCGACAGTACTTGCGCAGTGACAGCTTCTCTCGCTGGTTGTTGCGGTTCCGGCGCGTATGATAGTTACGCCGCGCGCAACCCGAGCAGGCGAGTTCTACATGCAGCACGATCTCCTTCTTTGCCATTCTACTTCAGGATCTTCGTGACCACACCGGCGCCTACGGTGCGGCCGCCCTCACGCACGGCGAACCGTAGTCCTTCCTCCATTGCGATGTGCTTGAGGAGCCGGCATTGTAGGTTGTCCACATTGTCCCCGGGCATGACCATCTCCACACCCTCAGGAAGATGGGCTTCGCCCGTGACGTCTGTGGTCCGGAAGTAGAACTGCGGCTTGTAACCCGCGAAGAAAGGCGTATGGCGGCCACCCTCCTCCTTGGAGAGCACGTAGACCTGGGCGAGGAACTCGGTGTGCGGTGTGATCGAACCGGGTTTAGCCAATACCTGACCACGTTCCACATCATCCTTCTCAACCCCTCGCAACAACACCCCTGCGTTGTCGCCAGCGATGCTCTCGTCGAGAATCCGGTTGAACATCTCCAGGCTGGTAGCCACCGTCTTGTGCACCTTCTCCGAGAGCCCTACGATCTCAACCTCTTCGCCCGGTCGTAGCCGTCCGCGCTCCACACGACCCGTAACCACCGTACCGCGTCCCTTGATCGAGAAGATGTCCTCGATCGGCATAAGGAAGGGCCTGTCTTCCTCACGCTCCGGCTGGGGCACATACGAATCGATGGCTTCCATGAGCTCAAGGATCGGCTGTGCATCTTCGTGATCGGCCGACTCCGAGTTGAGCGCCTTCAGCGCAGACCCGCGGACCACGGGAATATCGTCCCCTGGGAACTCATAGGCGGACAACAGCTCCCGAACTTCCATCTCCACCAGATCGACGAGTTCGGGGTCGTCCACCATGTCGACCTTGTTGAGGAAGACGACGATGGCCGGAACGTTCACCTGGCGCGCTAGCAAGACGTGCTCACGCGTCTGGGGCATCGGCCCGTCAGCCGCCGAGACCACCAAGATCGCGCCGTCCATCTGGGCCGCACCGGTGATCATGTTCTTGATGTAGTCCGCATGGCCCGGACAGTCGATGTGTGCGTAGTGCCGGCCTTCGGTCTCATATTCCACATGCGCCACGTTCACCGTGAGGATTTTCGTCGCATCACGGCGGAACAGCTTGGCGTCGGCCTTGGCCACCTCGTCATAGGCGCGCGACTTGGCCAACCCCTTCATGGACAGCACTTTTGTCATCGCCGCGGTCAACGTTGTCTTACCGTGGTCGATGTGTCCAATGGTGCCCACGTTGACGTGTGGCTTAGTCCGTACAAACTGCTCCTTCGCCATCCCACAACCTCCTTGTCTTTCCTCCCTCGCGTTGTTCCAACGTCTGACTGGCGACCGCGACGATATCCACCGCCTGGAGCCCGCGGACGGATTCGAACCGTCGACCTTCCCGTTACCAACGGAACGCTCTACCGACTGAGCTACACGGGCGCGCGGCCCCAAGTGTACCGCCCTTCGTTCCTATGCTGCAAGGTGGTGGAGGGGGAGGGATTCGAACCCCCGAAGGCGAATGCCGCCGGGTTTACAGCCCGGTCCTTTTGGCCACTTTGGTACCCCTCCTCATGTCCTACATGGAGCCAGTGGCCCGAATCGAACGGGCAACCCTCCGCTTACAAGGCGGATGCTCTACCGTTTGAGCTACACTGGCCAACCGAACTCGCATTCTATTTCGTTTCGCTCGGATGTCAAGAGCATTTTCCCTGCGATATGCGCCTGGGAAAGTCTACCCCCATCGAAGGTGTCTTCCAAGGGCTGACCGAAGAGCGGGGGGCCTCAGCCTGCCCCGGAAACCGTGCTTACAGGTCGTACCCAGAGCTGTCGCGAACGGGGCCCATCGAACTCGCAGAAGAAGACTCCCTGCCACGTTCCCAGCTCGAGACGCCCTCCCTGCACGGGAAGGAGCAATGAAGGCCCCAGCATCGCCGCCCGCAAATGCGCCGACGCGTTCCCTTCCGCATGTCGAAAACGCATATTGGGAACCATCGCCGACAAACCTCGTGAGATGTCGTCATACACATCGGGATCCGCCGATTCGTTGACCGTCAACGCTGCCGTCGTGTGAGGACAATACAAGAGCACGACGCCCTCCGTCATGCCCAACCCGCGCAACGCATCGTTGACCTCCGCCGTAACATCGACCAACTGCTCCACAGCCGAGGTCCGGACGGTGACCTGCTCTCCGGCTCCACCGTTCATCCCAACGCCTCCTCCAGCTCGCGACCCAACGCTTCTCGTTCCTTGAGGTCACGCACGTGAAGGATCATCTCACCCGGCTCTCCTTGAATCGCCGCCACGAGCTCCACACCCCTCCGCCCCAGGATCTCGAGCACTCTGTAGACCTCTTCCGGGCTGCGGACGGCCACGCGGATCCGTGTGCCCACCTCACCAAACCCACACATACGAGCCAGGGCGCGCATCAACCCCCCTCGCGTGA
>PUMK01000100.1 GCA_003551325.1 Candidatus Acetothermia bacterium
CAGGAAGACGTACTCCAGCCCTTTCCCGTCCGTGCACAGGCTATCTTTCACGTTGCCAACCCAGCGGCTCAGCCGGTTCATCTCCCCAGACATGAGCTGCTCCCGAACCTCCTCATGTCGAGGCGTATCCCACACGTACCCTGTAACAGCCAACTCGGGCACGATCACGATGTTCACGCCATGGGCGTGCGCAAGCTCAATGACTTCCTCCAGGGCTCGAAGGTTGGCCGACGTGTTCACTGCCCCGTGCAGGTTGGCAATGAGTACCGTCGGACTTTGCTCACAATCAGAGTACATTCGTTCCACAATCCGCCGTTCCACGATGGCCCTCCCTTCGGCTTTCAACCACCCTGCCGGGCGATCACCTTCCGCTGCCATGTTCCCCGAGCAAACCATACGGTGATCGCCGTGGCCCCGGCAAACTTGGCCACGGCAATTGCGTACCAGATCCCGTCCACACCGAGCCCCAGCGTGGAGGAGAAAACGCCCGCCAAGGGGATCTGTAGCACCCAGATATTCAGAAGCAGGAAGAACGTCTTGTGGATCGTCCTGCCCGCACCATCAAGCGCACCACCCAGCACCTGCTGCACTGCAAGGAAGCCATACGCCACAGCACCCCATCGAAGGTACTGAGACCCAATCGCGATCACCTCGAGGTCAGCGGAGAACAAGCGCATCACGAGCTCCGCACCGAACTGGAACGCGACAACCACCAGGGCCATCACCCCGACGTTCACCCCCACGCCCGTCCATGCGGTCCTACCGGCTGTATAAGGCTGGTTCGCGCCCAAGTGCTGTCCCACCAACACACCCGTGGCCCGGGCAAATCCCATGGAGGGCATCCGGATGAGCGACAGGACGCGGTTGCCGACCCCCCACGCTGCAAGCGCATAGGTCCCGAACCCGGCCACGATGGAGGTCATCACGGTCATCGCCACGGCGACCGCCGATGTACCCAGAGCGGCCGGCGTGCCAATGCGAACGACGAGGCGGATCAGCGACCACCGGGGGATCAGATGTGATGGCCGGACGGTGATCCCCCGGCGCCCGCTCACCAGGATGTACACGCCCACTGCCGCAGCAGCGAATCGCGACACGACCGTGGCCAACGCCGCACCAGCGATGCCCAGGTTGGGGAACCACCACACCCCAAAGATCAACAGAGGGTCGAGTACGATGTTGAGCAGCACACTCGCCACCTTGAGCTTCATGGGGGTGATGGTGTCACCCGTGCCCTCGAGAACCGCTGTAAACACGAAGAACACGAAGATCAGCGGGATCCCGCTCGTCAGGATGCTGAAGTAACTCCACGCCAGCGGCAGAATCTCGGGACCTGCCCCCACCCAACCCAGCAGTGCACGGCCAAACACCAGACCGAGCACGGCGAGCACCAGCGAGAGAAGCAGCGAAAAACCGATGACCTGACCTGCGGCCAAGCTTGCATCCTTCTTCTGCTCCGCCCCACTGTACTGGGAGACCAGCGCAACCCCGGAGATGGAGAAGCCCGCTGCCAACGAGAAGACGATGAAGATGAGCGGAAACGACACCGAGACCGCAGCCAGAGGCTCTGCACCAAGACGGCCAACCCAGAACGTATCCACAAGCTGGTAGGTGAGGTGCAGCACATGGCCCACCACGATCGGCCACGCCAAACGGACCAGCGTGGGCAACACGGGGCGGTCGACGAGACGAGGGCGTTGCACCCGCTCCCCCGGCATCGGCTGCGGACTGCTCACGTCAGCCATGGGTTCACCCTGGGGTTGTCCGTCCGTCATCCGTTGATCGCTCCCACCAAGGCTTCACCGTAACGCAAGAAGACCCCGGATTCCACAACGGACTGCGCGGCAACATTCCATCACGCGGCCGCACAACCCAGAACAACACCCTCGTCGTTAGGAGAAGCTAGAGATCGCCCTCCGGCCGGTTGACCTCGGCAACCCACCACGCGTGGAGCTGATCCTGCGGCCCTTGCTCCATGTACGTGACGCGCTGCACCACAAATCCTGCGAGGAGCGCAGCCACCTCTTCACGGTCGCTGTAGTGGTGAAGGACGCCTGCGTCGGGGCCATCGTCGTGGATGAACGTGTTGGGTTCGACCTGACGACCCTTCCCGAAGCGATGGCTCTCGGGCGCCTTGAACATGATCAGGGCTGCGCCTCCCGGACGGAGGACCCTGCGGATCTCCGACACAGCCTTGCGGACTTCGGAAAGCGTCCCATGGTAGATGACGAACACGCACACAACACCATCGAAGAAACCGTCTCGGTAGGGCAGTGCCGTCATATCCGAACGGCGGAACTCGGCCTCCAAGCCTTCCCGTTCGACCCAAGCTCGGGCCTGCGTGAGACCGGTGGGGGAATTGTCCACACCGTAGACCTGAAAGCCGTGGCGCGCCAAGACGACGACATGCCGTCCCGCGCCGCAGCCCACATCAAGCACACGGCCAGCACCACTCCTCCGCAGTACAGCCATGAACTTCACAACGCGGTCAAACGGGCGCCGCCAGCGGTACGCCTCTTGTTGGTGCAATTCCTCCCACGTGGCCAGCACATCCTCCTTTGCGTTCTGGGAATGCTACGGTTCCTCCGTCGCAAACTCCCGCTTCAGGATGCCCATGGTGTGGACATCGTGATAACGCCCATCACGATACAGCGCTTCGCGCCGTGTTCCTTCGCGCCGGAAACCTACCTTCTCATAGCAGCGCTGCGCCCGAGGGTTGAAGCTATAGGTTTCCAGTTCCACCCTATGGAGATTGAGCTCCTCAAAGGCGAAACGCAGCATGATGCGCGTGGCTTCCGTGCCGAAGCCACGGCACCAGTAGTCACGCTCCCCCAACACAATCCCGAACCCCGCCGTCCTGTTCCTCCAGTCGACCCTGTGCAACCCGAGGTTCCCAATGTGCACCCAAGCATCGCCCTCGTTGACCTCGATCGCATACAGAAACTCGTCACGGCGATCCAGGGTCGACTCGAACCAGCGCTCTTCCTTGACGTGCGACATGGGCTCGTACATGAGGAGGAATCGCCGCACTTCAGGATCGTTGAACCAGCGGACGAACGTCGGAAGATCATCGCGCTCCATCGCCCTAAGCCGGACACCCTTCCCAAACAACATGCCTACCTCACTCCCGGGCCTACAGCGAAATCGCCGGCCGCTTTGACCGCGTTCATCGCCATCCCCCACGCTGTGGTGTCAGGTGCGCCAGCACGCGCTCGGGCACGTCATCCAGCACCTCCGCGAACTCACGTTCGAGGGACCGGATCTTCGGATATGCCGCTTCCAGCACTGTCCTGTATTGTGGATAACGCTCCATGAGACCATGCCAACGCGCCCGCAAACCAACGAGCACATCCTCCTCGACAAGCTTATCCACGTAGTGCACCACCTTCTCCTCCCAGCTCAACGGCGTTCGGTCCTCCTGAAGGAGCGCCGAGGTTAGGTGGCGCTGAGCAATCTTGGCAAGCGCCGGCTGACCGGCACGCTGCAACCAGGAGGCAGCCACCGCTCCATGCTCACCACTCCTATGCAACGTGGTGATCTTATCGAGATCGTGCAGCAGTCCG
>PUMK01000120.1 GCA_003551325.1 Candidatus Acetothermia bacterium
CAGGTCAGGGATCCCGTCATGCAACACGCCGTCGGCAATGTGATCGTGCAAGACCTGACCCCGGTTTGGGTTTATAGTGCACCTATGGAAGGGATCGAGCTTTGCATTGCCTTGGGTGAGGTGAAGCACCTTGTGGGGGCCCGGTTGAGCCGGGCGCACCAGGTGGGCGATGTGCTCATCCTGCGCACCTACGGACCCAGCGCATCGTTGGCACTGGATCCGGGGGGCAAAGCCTTTCATCAGACGGAACTCCGTCCGCCGGCACCTCCTTCACCAACCCCCTTCTGCCAACTCCTGCGCCGGCTCTGCGGACAACCCCTCGTAGCCATGCAGCAGGCGGGTTTCGACCGGGTACTACGGCTGCGCTTCCCCGAAGCCGACTTGGTGCTTGACCTTCGACCTCGCCAAGGTGAAGTGTTCCTCCTGTGGCGCACGGGGAGGGTTGATGCGTTGCGGGGGAGCGCCCCCCGCGATGTGGACTTTGACAGTCCCGGAGATCCGTTAGAGGGCATCGGCCCCCAGCTCCGCAGGGCAGCCGAGGCTGCGGGGACCACCCCGGAACGCTTCGCCCAGGTGCTTCTCCAGACAGAGCCCCGAGGCTACCTCTACGAGACGGAACGGGGTCCTGTCGCATCGTTCTTCCAGCGGGACGAACTCGGCGAGCCAGACGTCACCACGGCAACCTACTGGCAAGCGTTGGATCCGCTGCTTGAACAGCAGCTGGCTGGGGCAACCGCTCAATCGGTCCGCGAACGCTTGCGCCGCGCAATCCGCCGACGCCAGCGGGCTCTGACAGCGCTGGAGCAGGGGCGGGCCGAGGCAGAGCAGTGGCCTGCGCTCAAGAGCAAAGCGGATCTCATCCTCACCCGCCTTTCGGACATTCCCCACGGCGTGTCGGAGGTCGAAGTCGAAGGGTTTGACGGGACCCCAGCACACTTGACCATGGACGCCACACGCCCACCCACCGCCTACGCTCAGGCCCTGTACCGAAGAGCGGGGAAGCTGCGCCGTCGTCTGGAGCACCTGCCGAAGCGGCGCGCGTCCTTGCAGAGGGAGTGCTCCAAGCTCGAGGAACTCTTGGCTACACTAGCCCAACGTCCGCATCTTGCACCGTACCTTGAAGCGTCGTTGATCGCCTTGGGAGAGCAAGAACCCCACCGCCAGCATTCGAAAAGACGCCAAACACAGACGCCTCCATCCCAAGCGAGGGAGGTCCACGTCGAGGGCTTCACCGTGCGGGTTGGCCGCTCGGCCCGGGAGAACGATGCGCTTGTACGCAGGGCGCGAGGTGACGATCTATGGCTTCACGCCCGGGGCGTTCCCGGCGCCCACGTGCTCGTGTCCTCTAAGGGACAGCCGGTCCCCACCGAGGTACTTCACAGAGCTGCCGAACTGGCAGCCTGGCATTCGCAGGCCCGGGGTGAGCGAACGGTTCAGGTCAGCTACACTGAAGGCCGTTACCTACGAAAGCCCAAGGGCGCGGCGCCGGGTGCGGTCGTGCTCCTTAGGGAGAACGTGGTACACGTACCTGGAGATAGGGGGCCGTAGTGGATTGGGCATATGGTATCCTAGCAGTGGCAGCGTTGCTCGTGTGCGTCATCCCTCACGAGGTGGCGCATGGCTACGTCGCTTACCGATTGGGGGACCCAACAGCAAAGGCAGCGGGGCGGCTGACGCTCAACCCGATTCCTCACCTCGACCCAATCGGATCGTTCCTGCTCCCGGTCATGCTGCTTGTCCTTCGACAGTTCGCAGGATTTCCCATTGTGTTTGGCTGGGCAAAGCCTGTCCCGGTGAACCCCTACTACTTCAGGGGAGACCGCTGGCGGGGGATGCTCTGGGTAGCTCTGGCCGGACCTGGCACGAATGTGGCCATGGCCCTGGTTGCCGCGCTGGTGGGGCGAGGTCTCGTGGCTGCGGGCCTTACCGCATCGGTGCCTCTGGCATTCCTGGCCCTCGTCGTTCTCCTGTCCCTCGTGCTAGCGTTGTTCAACCTTGTGCCCGTGCCACCTCTGGATGGCTCCCGCATTCTGGCGTACTTCCTCCCTCCGAGGTGGCGGGCCAGCATGGCACAGCTCGAACCCTACGGGATGTTCATCGTCTTGGCCTTACTGCTGGTTGGAGGTCTGGGGGTCGTGTTCGAGCTGGCGGGAAGACTGTGGGGAGAGCTGATCGGCCTTCAGTGGGCTGTACTCTCCGGGCTCATCTGATCGGCCACGGGTGTTGGGAAGTACGCCACCACGGGCGAAAAGCATTGTAGGTAACGACAAGGAGGTGCGACAGACCCATGTTGCAGGCCCGACGACGCAGTCTTCACGGCTTGTGTGTTGAACTGCGCAGGCACGGCGGGCACTCTTCAGCCACGTGGGTACAATGAGCATGGCCATGGACCATACACAACACATACAGGTGGAGCGGGACGGCGCCCTGGTCAAGCTGACCGTGAAGGTGCCCGACGAGGCGATGCGGGAAGCGGAAGCGCAGCTCAAGGAGGATATCCGCCGTGCGGTGCGCGTCCCCGGTTTCCGCCCGGGCAAGACACCGGTGCATCTTGCGCTGGCCCATTACGGAGAGGACGCGTACAAAGCCGACCTCAAAGAGGAGCTCATCAAAGAGTGGCTTCACAAGGCTATGGAGACACATGGCTTCAAACCTGCCACCGCCCCCAAGGTCGACATCAAGGACTTCGAACCAGGAAAGACCCTGGAGTTTGAGGCTTCGTTCGAGGTGTTCCCAGAAGTGGAGATCCCCGATACCCCCACGCTGGAGCTCCCTGAGGCGACCAGTCCAGAGGTATCCGACGAGGAGATCGACGGCGTGCTCCGGGATCTGCGGCGGCGCTCAGCCGCGCTCAAACCCAGGGAAGGCCCCGCCCAAGAGGACGATGTGGTTCGGATCAGTCGTGGTGGACATACCTGGGAAGCCGAGGTTGACCCAGAAGGTACGATGGGCGCACAGCTGCTGGGCGTGGAGTCAGGCCAGGAGATCGTCCTCAAGCATGATGATGCGGAGGAGACGTTCATCGTGGAGAGCGTGTACGAAGTGCTGCTCCCCGAGCCAGAAGAGGTGGCTGAGCAGTACGGCAAGGATACGTGGGACGAGCTCCGCGAGGAAGTGCGGGGAGAGCTCTTCAAGCAAGCCACGCTGGAGGC
Organism: Candidatus Acetothermia bacterium; assembly: GCA_003551325.1. GTDB lineage: Bacteria > Bipolaricaulota > Bipolaricaulia > Bipolaricaulales > Bipolaricaulaceae > B1SED10-245. The sequence continues at coordinate 3,153 of PUMK01000120.1, forward strand.
CGAACACCGCATGCGCATTGGCGCGCTGGATGCTCTGGCCGAGAATCTAGCTCTCGAAGCACCTCCGGGCCTCGTCGAAGAGGTGGTCGACGAGGAGGTACAGCGCTTCGGAGGCAAGCAGGAGCTGAAGGATGAGATCCGGGTGGCTGTGAAGCGCCGCCTGCGAAGGGAACTGCTGGCCCGCATGATCTGCGAACAGAAGGGCTTGCTCCCGTCCGAGGACGAGGTCAACGCTGAGGCGGCTGAAGGGGATCAGGATCCCGATGCGGTTCGAGCAAGAATCCTTGCCCAACGCGCGGCCGATTGGGTGCTGGAGAGTCAAAGGAGGGGCGCGTGAACATGCAAATCCCTTGGGTTATCGACCGGGTCGATCAAGTGGAGCGGACGTACGACATCTACTCACGG
>PUMK01000361.1 GCA_003551325.1 Candidatus Acetothermia bacterium
CCCTTCAGCGCTCCGAATTGAGGACTTACCTCCCTCGGATGCTTCCCCCTGTTCACTTGTCAAGGACCGACATCATGGTTATGCCTCCACGGGAGGTGGTTTAGACACGAGTGGGAAGCGGCTGTGTGTTGTGCGGAGCTGGGTGCCAGGGTTATCCTGAGATGAGGTTAGCGATGTGGATGACGCTTAGGGTACTCGGGCAGCGGTTGCGCGGGAGAAAGGTACTCTACCAGTACTACACGAATGTGACCTGGAGGACGTGCGAACAGTGCCTGGCCTGGCATGGATGCATCCGGCCGTGGCCTGAGGCGTTCCCTGATCCACAGGATGGCTGCCCGCGACAGCTCCTACAGTTTCCGGTGCGTGAGCTGGGTTCCTACCGTGCTCAGGCCCGGTTGATGGGCGATGTCGTCCGTCGCGAACTTCAGCGGCGGAGCTGGTTTCGTGAGGCGGAAGCGACGCTGCACGTCGATGGGGAGAGGGCTCTTGCACTCCTTAGGCAGTCGGGAGAGGTGGACGTCTACCTTCCGGAGGTGGAACGTCTGGTGAACCGCCATCAGCAGACGTTGCAGGCAAACCCGGAGCTTCGTGACGAGGTTCGGTCGATCCTCCTGTCCGCATGGCGGGAGAAGTTTGCTCAACCGCGTTATGAGCGTCTTCCAGAGCGTATGCGCTTAGAACACGAGAAGGGGGGTGCCCATCACATCGAGGCGTTGTTGGACCAGTAGTGAGACGGCACGCTTCTGGATAGCCTCGCTGCTGGTCTTTGGGCTGCTCCTCTATACGGGTGTGGAGTGGATTCCCCCGGCTACCCGGACCGGCTGCGTACGGGCTGTTCATGTTCCCCACGTAGCAAGGGTGGTGCTCCTTCCGCGCCCGAAGGTGAACCTGAACACCGCTGGAATCGACGCGCTTACCGCTCTACCAGGGATCGGTCCCGTGCTCGCCGAGCGGATCGTCGTACACCGGGAGATACATGGACCATTCGCCACCTTGGAGGCGTTGAAGGAGGTTCCTGGAATCGGTCCTGCGGTGGTCGCGTCCATCAGCAGTGCGGCCACTGTTGAATGACCACTTGCTGTGGCTGGTCACCTTGCGGACAGCATGACCCGCAGATCGCCGGCTGCGTTCTCCACTTGGTCGACGATGCCCCCCAGCAACAGAACCAGCTGTACCAGGTGGTAGCGGTTGAAATCGCCCAGCTGCTCCCGGGCGTAGATGGCGGCGACGAGCTCGCGTTCCCTGAGATCCGACTCGTGCTCCAGCTGGTTGATCCGGTCAACATTCTCAGCGACGCGCTTGCGCAGCTCGTCAGTGAGGCCTCCCTGAAGCTGTTGGTCGAATTCCTCGATGGTCAGATGATGCGCATGCACGGCGCGAACCACGGCCTCGCCAAGGGCACCAAAACCGTCTTCCAGTTCCACGTCCAGCTCCGGCCGTCTTAAAGCCATAAGCAACGCCGCATCTTGGCAGAGGTCGGCGATCTCGTCCTGGTGCCACAGGAACTGCAGAAGTGCGGACCGCGGAACGGGCAGCCGCCCGGCTTCATTCAACTGCATGCGGGCTTCCCGTTTGGCCAGGTCGGCCTCGTGTTCACGTTCGCTGACCAGTTCAGCGTCAACGGACTCGCTGCGGAGCCACGCTCGGAGCTGCTTCCCCAGCTCCTCGGCCGCAGCCTCGACGGCTGCGGCGTGCTGCTGCAACACGGCCAACGAACCCCGTTTCCACATACGCCTCAGCTGCGAGAAGTCCATCGCTCACCTCCAAACACGGTCTCGGGGGGCTTGGCGTTGACGCTCATGCCTGACGTGTGGCCAGCGCGATCAACACCATGTCGGCGACGTCTTCGGCCCGGTCGGAGATCTCCACCAGGTGCTCCACGAACTGGCGCACAAGGATCTTCTGGGAGAGCGACAGGTCAGTGGAGAAAAGGCGGCTGATGGCCCGCCGCTCCAGCTCGTCCACCTGACCCTCTTTGTGGTCCACGGCCTTCACGTGGGATGTCGTCTCTTCGTCCCCCTCCAGCAGACCGTTGATGGCGGCGCGTACGTCAGCCGCTTGAGCCACCGTTACGTCGACGATCTCTCGGAGGATTGGGTGAAGAAGCTCCGGGATCTGTATGCGTTGAAGCACAAGAAAGCTTAGCGTTTCCTCGGCAGAGTTCGCCAGACGGTCGGCACGTCCCACCAGCCGCAGTAAGGTCTGCCGGGAGCCGGCGAGCAGCGCACCTCGGGCGAGCTCCAACTCGGTCTTGCGGCGAATGTCGTCGGCATTGCCCTCGCGGCGATGGGTCGCCACCGACAACTCCTCCAGCTCTTCCCAGGACTTGCCCTCAAGACAAGCCAGAAGCGCCGTTGCCATACTCTTCACAGTTTCCTCAACGGCTTCAGCGTGTTGGACCACCAGCTCTTTGACCTGCGATGCTTTGCCCCAGCGGAGGCGCATTGTCCCCTCCTTTTGCCCCTCTCCTCAGCTCAGGATATACTGCATCGGCATTCTCTAAGCAACCGTCTGGGGTGATTCTTGATGGGGCAAACATGCAACGTATGTCTGGTTGGTCATTCGGGTTCCGGGAAGACTGCGCTGGCTAAGGCGCTGTTGGGTAAGGGTGCATCGGCGCAAGAGGTTGCGTTCGATGAGACCCCCGAGGAGAAGCGCCGAGGTTACTCCATTGACCTTGCGATGGGATCGTGCCGGTGGAAGGACACCACGGTCAATGTGCTCGTCACACCTGGTCTGGGGGAATTCGCCGAAGAAATCTACAAGGGTGTTGTGGCAGCGGATGTAGCAGTGTTGGTGGTCAACGCCGAGAAGCCTGTGGAAGTGGTGACAGAGCAAGCATGGACGATTCTGGAGCGCCTGGGTTGTCCTTCGATGGTCTTCGTGAACATGATGGACAGGCCCGATGTCGACCCCGAGGCGGTGCTTGAGCAGTTGCGGGAGCGTCTGGGTGGCTTGCTGTGGACGCTGCAACTCCCAGTGGGCGTAGGGGCTGCGCTGAAAGGTGTCGTGGGGCTTGTTGGAGCCAACGGCGAGGTTCCGGATGACCTTGCCGAACGTCTCCAGGAAGCGCGCGCCAACCTCCTCGAAGAGGTCGCGACGTTCGACGATTCGCTGGTGGAGAAGGTGTTGGCAGACGAGGAGATCACCGACGACGAGTTCACGTGGGCCCTGCGCAAGGGTGTCGAGAGCCGTGGCGTCGTCCCTGTACTGTGGGGATCAGCGGAGACCGGAGTGGGAGTGGAGGAGCTGCTGGAGCATGCGCTGTCCCTGGCCCCTGAGCGAAGGCCGATCGAGTCCCCCCGTCTACAGCTGTTTGGCATGGCCATGGATCCCTATCTGGGGAAGCTGGCCTTTGCCAAGGTGCTTGGAGCCAAGGTTTCCGAAGGTGATACACTCGTGAACCTGCGCACGGGGGAGAAGACCCAGCTACGCGACATCCTCGCCTTCTCAGGGACGAAGCTGGAGAAGACAGGCAGTGCAGGTCCCGGAGACATTGTTGCCCTGGGAAAGCTTGAGCAGGTCCAGCTGGGAGATACGCTCGCCGGTTCCCCAG
>PUMK01000362.1 GCA_003551325.1 Candidatus Acetothermia bacterium
CATGGCTGAGCGTAGAGATGATAGCCTTGGGCCTGTGGCGGCGAAGGTAGCGGACAAGCCCCGGCAGGCTGGTAAGCACGCGGGACGCACCAAGATCGACGCAACGAAGCCCGTCCGGAACGGACGAGAGGAACTCCCCCTGTGCTCTGGCCAACACGAGCTCCACTTCCACTCCCCGAGCGTGCAGACCTCGGGCCAGGTCAAGCATCGCGCCCTCTGCTCCCCCTCCGGCCAAAGAAGGGAGGAACACCGCCACATCCACAGAGCCTGGTTTACCCGCCATTCCCTGGGCCGCCAGTTCCTTCGGCGGCGCCTGCCACGGTCCCCTCCGTCCACCGAAGGCTGAACAGAAGTCCGATCACGTACCAGTGGAACCAGTCCCCCACAAAGGGCCCTGCGTTGTGTAGCAGGCTGTTCAGAAGGTAGGCGAGTACCGCCCCCGCGCACCCGGCAACCAGCCAACGGGTCCTCTCAGATGCCCCCCGCGCAACCCCATGCCACAGCCGCCAGAGCTGCCTGACCACCAACCCGTAGAACAGGATAAGCAATACAAGCCCAGGGAAACCGTAGTATGTGAGAACGTTGAGGAACTGGTTGTGGGTGGCTGTGCCGACGATCATCCGCTGAAGATGGGGCTCAACCCCCGCAGGGATGTAGGATTCGTCAGGGCGGTAGACTCCAGTGCCCAGTGGGTGGCGTAGCGCGTAGTTCAAGGCGGTCGCCTGCATAGGGCCACGCACCTGGGCTGAACGACCCTCCAGTTGGACGAACCTACCCGGGTCGTAGACCATACCCACGGCGAAATAGAGCGCGACACCGATCCCCAGGGCGGCCACCAGCGGTCCCACCAGACGCCGCCGCTTGTTGAACCGCAGCAGGAGAAGCACAAACACCCCACCTATGACCCCCGCCCCCACCGCCGAGCGCGAGCCGGTCACCACAAGCCCGAGCGCAATAGCCACAAGGCCTAGGATGAGCACCGCGCCGGTGCCCTTTCTCCCCGACACATGTCGGCTCAGGAGGACGCTTAACGCGAGCGGAAACGCAACTGCCAGCTGGTAACCGGCGAAAATCGTGGTCGGTGCAAGCCCCGGGGCAGACTGGCCCGGCCCAGGAGCGGACTGGGGGCCGCCGCCCACGGCTTCCCAAAGTCTCACGAACGGCTCTCCTGCAAAGTGCTGTCCGATCCCCACACCAGCGGACACGACAAACCCGACAAGCAATGCGCAGAGAAAGTACAGAGCCCGTGCGCGCGAGTTCACCATCACCACCACCGAAGAAGCGACGGCCATCCCCAGCGCGATCTGCAGAAGACGCCACAGCCCTTCCGGGTAGTTCCCCGAGAAGCCGTACACGACCGCTGCCCAAGCCAAAAGCACTCCCGCAACAACAAGCAACCACCTGAACTCCGTCGGCAGATCAAGCTTCCCCCGCCTGAGGACATGCAGACCGGCAAGGCCTACAGCGAGCGCTGCCAGGAGCACGCTTGGGGTAAGCCTGATCGGCGTAACGTAAGAACTCACCCACAGGAACGCAATCGCGGAAGCGGCGAGCACAGGAAGCTCGAGCCGCTCCAGCCATGCGGCCGCCCTACGGTTGCTCATCTACCCCCCACGATCCGCTCAAGGGCTCTGGCGTAGGACTCGGGGCGGTGCCGCTCAAGCACGAGCTGGTGGCTTCGTCTGCCCATGTCGACAAGCCGCCTTCGGTCCTCCAACATCGCAGACAGTTTCTCCGTGAGATCATCCACATCATTGGCACGGAAGACATAACCGTTCATTCCCCTCTCCACATAGTACTGCGCGCCTGCCGAGTCACTGCACACCACGGGGAGACCCGCGGCCATCGCTTCCAGCAACGACACCCCAACCAGCTCCGATCGACTCGGCAGGACGAATGCATCGTGCTCCCCATAGAGGGCTCGCACAGCGGAGAAGCGCTGATTCACCAGGATGTCAACCGAGTCTTCGAGATCCAGGGACTCCACGCAAGCGCGCACCCGCTCGTATTCCTGCCTGTGAGAAGGTGTGGTACATTCGCCCACAATCGTAAGACGAACAGGGTAGCCTCTCTGTCGGAGGGCGCGAACGGCCTGGAGGAGCAGGCTGTGATTCTTGCGCGGTTCGAACTTGCCCACTGTCATGACGTTGATGTGCCCCCTCCCAAACCAGCGCTTCTCTTCCGGGCAGACCATGGGCTCAACAACAAACGGGACGTAATGCATCCTGGAGATTGTACTGGTGCCCTGCTCTCCCAACACCGGCGTCATCCATTGGACTCCCAATGCGGCAGCGAGAAGCTGGCGCAGCAGCCTTCGCCCGGGACCCATTACCCGGTACTTCGGACCCTGAGTGTACAGAACCACCTGCACCCGATGGAGCTTCGCCACGGCCAGGGCGATCACCCCGTAGGCCGTGTTTGGATCGCGGATGACCGCCACAGTGGGACGAAACCTTCGCCACTCCCTGAGGAAGAGCCTCAGCGGGGGAAACGCATACCGTAGCGGAAACGCCGTCGAAGCGGGATTCCTTCGCAACTTGACCACAAACTCAAACAACCGTGAGTGGCCCAACACATGCGGAGTCAGGGCACTATATTCCTCGCTCTGCCCCCGGCGAAGGGCGAAGAAGGCAACCTCATGTCCGGCATCGAGCAACGCCTTGACGGCAAAGTGCTGGTTTGTATGGAACCGAGGCGCAACGAACAGAACTCTCAGTTAGGGCCCCCATCACAGACGGACATTCCTCCCCCGCAGCCCGTCTTCGCCGCTCGCGCCACCAACAAGGGCCACAAGGAGCCAGAAGTCTGCAGAGGTATCATCTCAGCAGATACAGCCAGATGGCAAATCCCCCAAACCCTGCTTCCACCACCATCAGAAGAATCACCAACGTCCGCTCGTGGAGGCCGCCGAACAGCTTCAGGATTGCCTGACACAAGCTCACCGGTCCGTGTGCAGGACAGCGGAGTCTGCCATCCTCCCCGAGTTCCCCTCCCCACTCCTTAGACGGAAACCTGTGGGATGCCTTGAAGCAGAAGTCCACGAGGTACGGGAAGATCACAACGGCCCCTGCCACCTCGAACCCCCCCATGATGCATGCCGATGCGATGATCGCCCCCATGGACAGCGTCCCCACATCCCCCACGAAGATCCTGGCCGGATACCAGTTGAACCACAGCACCCCGAGCAGTGCCCCCAGCCCGGAGAGGAGCAGTACCAGCGACGTGGTCTGCCCTAGGCATCCGGCGATCACTGCCAGGCTGCCCATGGCCACCAGGCCCATCCCCGCCTCCAGGCCATTGAACCCGGCCAGCATGTTCATCGCGTTGGCTGCCCCTGTCACCCCGAGGGGCACAAGCACCAGCGGGTAGAAGATCCAGAAGTCCACCTTCCCCACAAACGGAATCCACATCGTGCTCTGCCCCGCCCGCACCGCCATCAGCGGCAGCGCCGCGAGCAGCGGTAGCAACGCTTTGACCAACTGACGCATGCCCAGGAGATCGTCCACCACCCCGATCACCGAAAG
>PUMK01000090.1 GCA_003551325.1 Candidatus Acetothermia bacterium
ACCGTACCGTTATGGGGTTTTCTGCTTGGGGTGTTCGTGGCCGGCGAGCCGGTCACAGTGCCCAAGGTGGTGGGTGTGGTGGCCGTTGTGGGTGGTATTGTGCTCCTCAACCTGTAGCGGCTCGAAACTGAAGGATGCGTAGTTAAGGCGCCGGTGTCCGTGCGGCCTTCATCATGGCCGGGCGGACATCGGTGCAGTCATGGTTGTCGCCAACGACAGGCAAGCTTTCGACCCTCGCTTCGCCGGATGTACTCGGAGCGTCATAGGTCCCGTATATCCAAGTACAGCGGTGTGTTCGGCAGGGCGCTGTTGTATGTGCGGGCCACAGTGTGGTAGCGCATGAGTTTCTGGACAAGGAAACGTGGTGGTTCCAGAAGAGGGTCGTCCATGTAGTGAAACACGGTGAGCATGTCGGTCCCGTTGCGGGCCGCCAGGCGGCGCAACCCCTGCAAGAGCTGTCCCATGAGCCGCTTCCCGGAGGGGCCGGTGCAGCAGACGTCGAAGCAGTGCCAGTACCGAAAAGGTTGACCCACCCGAGGGATACGTGGCAACGGCAGCACGCTTCCCAGGGGATTGAGCACTGCACCGAGCACACGCAGCGGGATGGGCAGTCGAAGGACGCGTCCGCGGTACAACGACGTGAGGTTCCAGATGGTCGCCTGTGCGGAGGACGAACCGCGCACAGTACGGTACACACCTTGGAGGTAGCCAAGCTCAAGACCTCTGCGGTATGTCTCCACGATGCTCTGGGGACGCAGGTCGCGCTGGCCCACGCGCTGCTCAACGCTCGCCGCCGCATCGAGGGGGTCAGGAACGGGCTCCGGTACAGCGCCTGGTGAAGGCAGTGACGGCAGCGAACACACGGAGAACACGCTCGTCTTCTGGGCGCCGCCCTTGAGCATGATGTTCATCGCAGTGCGGTTGTCCGCCTTCACGTGGCCGTAGACCAGACGCGCTGAATGCTCCAGGATTTCCTTCTCCAACGCCTGCCACAGTGTGAAGAGCCCGCGCTTCATGCTCTTGCGGTAGGTGGGGTGGAAGCGGAGATCATAGAGGTAGGCCACCGGGACGACCTCCCCCTGCAACCACACATCCTTGATGGCATAGGCCATGACCCCGACAAGTTCATCGTTCTCCACGGCGACCATGACCCTGCCGCGGTCGAACAACGTGGGACGGTAGAAGTACGTTGTGCGGTCAAGCAGGATACGTGTGCTGTCCCCCTGCGGGCTTGCTGCCTCCAGAGCTAGCAGTGCGGCGTCGTCCGCCTGCGTGGCCTCCCTGATCTCCAGCACATGTGCTCCCGTCGTCAGTCCTCTTCGTCTTGTGCAGATTCCAGAGCGCGAAGGAGTTCATCCTTCTGTTCCCAAGGCAGCGAGACACCCTTCTTCGTGGGCAGCCACTGTCCCTCGTCGCCCTGGAAGAACTGGCGGATGTCAAGATAGGCTTTCCCTTTGTAGACTCGGTGGCGGATGATGACCTTCTCCCCCGGGCTGCGCTCCAACTCGGCGATGATCTTCTCTTGTTCCATCTCGGTATTGGTCGGGGCGACTGGATTTGAACCAGCGACCTCCTGCTCCCAAAGCAGGCGCGCTTCCAACCTGCGCTACGCCCCGGGTTGGGAAGGGCGACAATGCCGTTCCCATTGGCACTATAGCCGAGATGGGCGGGGGTGGCAAGGGAGACGCGGCGACCACCGGGAGGGGGGAGTTAGATGGTCGTCTCGGAGAGTGGTTTCACGGAGCTGGCAGATACCTTCCTGATCTTCTGTCGCAGTCGTGGTCTAGCGAAACGGACAATCGAGACATATGGGTGTGCCCTACAAAGCCTAGGCGGTTTCCTTAGGGACCAAACAAAGGGAGAAGTCCCTACCAAACATCATCTCCGCGCTTACACAGATCACCTGTTAGACCGTCGGCTTTCACGTTCTACGATCAGTATCCAGCTGAGGGCCATCCGCGTGTTCTGCAACTGGCTGGAGCGGGAGGGGTTGGTTGAGGTGAACCCGTTCATCGGCGTCGATATCCCACGACTTCCCAGGAGCCTGCCACGGTCCCTTGACAGCAGACAGATCGCAAAGCTGGTCGCAGCGTGCCGTCGGAATACCTGGGCGGGGATTCGAAACCACACCATGGTTCTCACGTTCATCGACACGGGGGTCCGCCTCTCCGAACTGATCGACCTCGACCTCGCTGACATCAGCCCGGGAGACTGGGGCATTCGGGTGCGCCACGGGAAGGGTGACAAGGAGCGGCATGTGTTCATGGGACGCAAACTCCACCGGGCTATGCGGGAGTGGCTGAGTGCCCGTGGTGTGTCCGTTGCCGAGGATGCCCTGTTCATCTCACGAAACGGAACCCGCCTTGACAAGCGGAACGTGCAGCGGATCCTACAGCGCATCGCAGATCGGGCGGGGCTACAGGATGTGCCGGTGTCGCCTCACAGACTCCGCCACAGCTTCGCCGTCCAGTACATCCGCAACGGAGGGGACCCGTTCAGTCTCCAGCGCATCTTGGGCCACAGTAACGCAAGCACAACCAGCATCTACGTGAACGTCGCAGGGAAGGGGCTCAGGGAAGCACACGCCAAGGCGAGTCCGGTTGATCGGCTCGAAGACCGGTAGATCCATGGGGAAGATCGCAGTGCTTAGGGTTGTGCCAGAGGACGCTGACCTCCGCTCCAGGTCTCCGCCCTGCGGTGGGTGCAGTTGGTGTCAGCAGGGATCCTGGGCACTGTTGGGACGTCCCAACACTCAAGGGAGCAACCTGGTGATCCGGTTGCGGAGGGAGCGCTCCGCGAGGGCACCGAGCAAGCCAATGAAGCTCCCGAACGCAACGAAGAACAGAACCCCGCAGATGGCCCCGAGTGCATCCGTCATGCTGTCGCCTCCTTTGTTCCGTAGCGCTGCCGCAGTTCTCGAGGTGAGGTTTTGGCGAGCTTGTGGACCGTCGAGCGGGGCATGTTCAGCGATTGGGCGATCTGACGGATCGACCGGCCCCTTCTGCGCTCACGCTTGATCTGTCGGATCGTGGCCTGGCCGTCGGGATTCTCCTCGAGGTGCCCTTCCGCGCCGATCTGGTAACCGATTGGTGGGCGGCTGATCCACTGACCCTCGGCCTGCTTGTGGCTCATGGCGGCCCTGGTCCGCTCTCGGATGAGGTTGCGCTCCATCTCTGCAGCGCCGGCCATCACGGTCAAGAAGAACCTACCCATCGCGCTTTCGGTATTCACAGCCTGTCCTCCGAGGTCGATCAGGTGGAGCGCGATCCCAGCAGCGTCCCACTTCCGTGTGGTGTCGAGGCACTCAACGGCATCCCTGAACAATCTGTCGAGCTTGAGGGCGACAACGTGGGTTGCCTCTCCCTGATCAATGGCGGTGAGAAGCTCTCGTCCTGCTGGGCGGTCCCCCAGCGGCTTCCCCGCGCTGACCCCCGGATCGCTCAGTATCCGCGTTAGCTCCAGTCCGTGGAGCTTAGAGTACGCCTCAATCCGCTCTCGCTGGGCATCGAGGCTCACTCC
>PUMK01000118.1 GCA_003551325.1 Candidatus Acetothermia bacterium
CCCCGGCACCCAGTGGCCGGATCAGCGATGCGTAGAGGATTGAACTGTCCCCGCAGATTCCCCTCTGGGTCACGTCCGTCAACGTGGTTCCGTTTCGGGCCACACCCCAATGTACAACCTTCGAACCCCGCTGGGAGCCTGCCTAGGACAGTCAGAGCGCAGGACATGCGGTCCCTCCGGGGGAGGTCTTCTACACACTGGACGGGAAGCGCAGGTGTTTGCCGAGCAGAGGAGGTGGGCGTATACAAGACATCCGTACAGCAGTTTGGGTGCTATCAGGAGGCTGTACGGTCCCCGGGCGCTAGCCATACCGCTGAGCCGGTCAACCATCTTCTTGGTGCGCACGCTTCTCCTTCCGCGATCGCTCATCCTCCCATTGCCTCCTCTGTTCAGCATACGCCCTGGCCAAGGAGACACCTCGTTCTTCGCCGATCCTCAGTGTGGCGGTCTCCAGGGCTCGCCACACCCAGGACAGGGCCTCAGCTTCCTCAAGCGGGAGTTCAACAGCCCCACTGCTGGTGCGCAGCCGGTCCATGGCCAACTCCAACGCAGCCCTGGAGTCCTCAACGGCCCTCATGTACTCAGGGGAGCGCCGGGCGTCGCTCAACACTGCTGCGGCAGCGTCATCGCAGACAGTCCCTGGCTCCTCCGATCTGAGCATCCACGCGCCGCACCATGAGCTCTTGCGCGTCTCGGGCCAGATGCAGCCACCCTCCTCGACGCTCCGTGGGGCCGCGCGCCTGCACTCACCGTGCTCGCGGCCCTCCCCGCTCGCCCACCATGCGCAGTTCTCACACACTTGCTTCCTCTGCTCGTCCATCTTTGCCTCCATTGGTACGCCAGCGCCACGGCGCTACAGAGCCGGCTCCGGATAGAGCTATCTGTGAGGATCGCTCCTCTCACAGACCACACCCCTGTAGTCGGGCAGCATCGGCCCCCCTAGGGGACCTTGCGTTGCCATGAGCAGGGCGATCTCGACAGCTTCGGCCCGTTCCAATGGCGCGCCCGCGAGATCAGCACGGGACCATCCTCCAATGGTGGGGTGATGCGCTTACGCACAGGTCCCCTCTCTTGCCCTATCATCCGTCGCCCCAGAGCCTAGGCGGAGCTGTTCCCGAGCCGACAGGTGCCCCCAGGATCTCCGCCAGTACGATCGCCGCCTGGGGCTTCTCCGTGACGAGCTTCCGGATAACGGCGACCACGCCCTCGCTGGTGGCCATCAACTCCCTCCCTTGCGGGGTTCGCGGCCTTCATCATCCTGCTCCGCTCGAGGCTTCTCCCTGACAATCCCCTCCCGCATCTGGGTGTCCGCCTGAATGTTCTTCATCCGGTAGTAGTCCATGACACCAAGCTGTCCCCTGCGGAACGCCTCCGCCATGGCGCGGGGCACCTCGGCCTCGGCTTCAACTACAGCCGCGCGTCGCTCCTGCACCAGCGCGCTCATCTCCTGTTCCTGGGCCACGGCCATCGCCCGGCGTTCCTCGGCCTTGGCCCGGGCCACCTGCAGGTCCGCGTCTGCTTGGTCGGTCTGCAGCTGTGCCCCGATGTTCCGCCCCACGTCGATGTCGGCGATGTCGATCGACAGGATCTCGAACGCCGTGCCCGCGTCCAAGCCGCGATCCAGCACGCGCTTTGAGATCGAGTCAGGATTCTGGAGCACTTCCTTGTGGTTGGCCGCCGAGCCGATGGCTGAGACGATCCCCTCACCCACTCGGGCGATGACCGTCTCCTCGGTGGCACCGCCGACCAATCGCTCGATGTTCGCCCGCACGGTTACCCGAGCGAGCGCGAAGAGCTGAATGCCGTCCTTGGCTACCGCTCCAATGCGTGGCGTCTCGATCACCCGTGGGTTGACCGACATCGCCACCGCATCGAACACGTCACGGCCCGCCAGGTCGATCGCCGCTGCCTTCTGGAAGTCGAGCGCGATGTTCGCCTTGTCCGCGGAGATCAGTGCCCGCACCACGCGGTCAACGCTGCCGCCCGCCAAGTAATGGGCTTCCAGATCGGAAACGGACGGCTTGACCCCTGCCTTCCACGCTGCGATCATCGGGCCGATCACCTTGTGGGGACTGACCTTTCTCAGACGCATCCCGACCAACGTCCCCGGCCCCACCGGTACCCCAGCAGCAAGCGCCGAAATCCATAGCCCCACAGGAACAAAGTAGAAGAACAGCCAAACGATAACTAAGGCAACGCCCGCCGCTACAAACACCATGAGGTTCATCTATTGTCCTCCCGTTGATCACCAGCATCCGCCCTGCGGCGGTCCGGTTTCCGGTAGATCTCAGCTGGCACCGTCTTTGCACGCGGTGCCTTGACGTGGAACATCCAGATAGGCGCCGAGGCGATCACCGCCAGCACCAACACCCACAACACGTTCATACCTCTCCTCCTAAAACGCGAGCCGCATGTGCGAGAGGGCTGTCTCCGGAGAAACGTGGCCGCAAAGAGAGAGATTCCCCCCCTGCGTCGAGGTGAACCCGGATCCAGCCACCGCCATGAGCGAAGCTCCAACGACCAACATCAGTCGTGCACGCACACCTACCTCCTCATACCGAACTCTGGCGTTGCCCGTGAACTCCGTGTTGTTTGAACCACCGCCCCGGGTTCACCGAAGACGATCAGAACTATGCCGAGCAGCCTCACAATTCCTCCTACCAGTCCTCCGGTCGTGGTGTGTCACAACCTCTGGATCTGATCGGCATGGAGCTGCGACCCCACGACGATGCCCATGCTCGCCAACAGCCCTTCGCGAGCCGCCAGCACCCACCGATGCCTGCCGGCCACGACTGCGGAGGTCGCATCCTGAGCCACCCGCTGCAGGGAAGACACCGTCCCATCAGCCTGGATGACCGCCACCTCGAGGGCCGCCCGCAGCCCACCCATCTGATAGGACGTGTTCGTAGCAGTCACTTCGCGGGTCTGGTCATACAACAAGACGGTGGTGGTCAAGGCAGCAGGGCCCACCTGGCGTAGTCCCTCGGTTCGCGCGGCCGCCGTGTTCGCAAGGCGCACAAGCATCATCGCAGAGGTCTCGTCAGGGTTGCTGACCGTGATCAACGCGGCAGGCATCTCCGCCAGCGCTGCAGGTATATACGTCTCCGCGCCCCGCTGGAAGTACGGTGCGATGAAGTAGAGCCCCACCACGAACGTCACTCCCGCTGTCAACAGGGCGATGGCCACCAACTTGACGATGTTGCTCCGACTGGGGTTCTTGCCACCCATTGAAGACATTGGCACCTCCTGTGCCTTGCTTTCCTGCGCACTTGCACAATAAGCAAGCTGCGCATATACTACAGGGCCTGGTTCCCTCTGTCAAGTCGCGTCATGACGCCGGCACCGGTGCAAGGATGCTCTGGACGAAGGAGGAGACATGACAGATCAACACGCCGCATTCTTCAAGTGCTTCAGCACCACGTCACGCAACCAAATGGCACACCAGCTATCCCAGCAGACTGAGCTGTCTGTTGAGGAACTGGCGCGCCGCGTCGGGCTCAAGGTGCCTAC
>PUMK01000307.1 GCA_003551325.1 Candidatus Acetothermia bacterium
ACGCGCGTGCTTGAGTTCCTGAAGACAGAGGAGGGGGGAGAGTTCGCGCCCCGGCGTTAGGCAACCGATTGCGCGCAGTCCGCCGACGGGCTCGCCGAGTATCGCGAAAGGCTCAACACCTAGGGAGGTGTAGACGATGACCCAACACGTGGACGCACAGATCTCGTTCTTTCCTACAGGAGACCTTGATGGGACGACGGCGTTCTACCAGGATGCACTTGGGCTGCCCATGGTGCTTGATCAAGGTGTGTGCAGGATCTTCAGGGCCACCGCCGGAGCCTTCATCGGGTTCTGCCAGAAGGCTGCAGCCCCCACCGATCCCGAATCCATCATCACTTTGGTGACTGAAGACGTGGATGGCTGGGTGCATGCATTGCGGAACAAGGGAGTAGAGCCGGAACGCGGGCCGGAGTTCAACGCAAAATTCGACATCTACCACGCGTTCTATCGTGATCCCAATGGATACCTTGTCGAGATCCAGCGCTTCGAGGATCCACGGTGGGATAAGGGCTGAACGTCCGTCCGATCAGCCGTTCACCGAACTCCAGGCGGCCCGCTGCTCTTCGAGCCAGGCGTCCGTTCCGATCGCGCTACGCTTGCGCAGTTCAGCGACATGCATACCTGCAGGGCACCCAGGACGGTCGTCCGGGACAAACGCGCAAAGCTCCTGGCAAGGAAACTCCGTACACAGCCCGCAGTGCTCAATGTCACGGGCAAGGACACAGCGTACGAACGGACAATCCAAGTGCTGTAACGGAATACAACCCAGGCAACCGCTCCCGAAGTTCGGGCACTTACCGCACCAATCGCCGCATGCCGCCGCCTCTCTATGATCCACGCGCCCAGGATAGTGCGGCTGACCCCCCGTTGTCTAGACATGTGACCTGCCATCGTTCGGGAAGCCACACAACCAGCCACGGAAACGACCACGCATTCAGCTTTCCGGCACACCACGCCAGATCCCGTACATCAAGGAAGCTTGCCGCCGTGGGTTCCTGCCAACGGGCCTCCCACCGTGTACGCTTGTGGCAACCCTGCCGTATCTGGAGGAAGGAACCAACGATGAGCGAGAACTACCTTGCTAACCCGGGAACAGGCTGGTTCATAGCGCGCATGGGCGCGTGGGAGTGGACGGAGACCATCCTCAAGCTCGGCGCCATCGGCGTGGCGGTATGGGCCTTTGCGCTATCGCTGACCGAGGGGTTCGTGCCGTCCCTCGCCGCCAGGTTGCCGCAAGTGGTGGTCATGGGACTGGCCTCGCTGGGGATCCTTGCAGCGATCGGGGACCGCCTCCTCACCAAAGAGATCACCTCCATGGTGTTCGTCCTGCTCAACAACGTAGGGCACTGGGGGATGACGGCAGCCCTTGTGGGCGGTCTGGGCACAAGCACTCCTGTTGTGGCGTACTGCGCTGCCATGCTCGCCGGGGACCTCGTCAAGCTCAGCTTCTTCCTCCGCACAGGTCTGACCGTGCGCAGCGCACCCCGTGGTGCTGTGCTGGGCGCGACCGCGCTGTATACGGCGGCTTACCTGGCCGTGCTCATCCTCGAACTACGGTGACCGAGGCATCGCTCACGTCCGTTCATCCGGTGGCGGTTTCTTCGGAAACCATGGAAAGAACGCGTTCGTCACGCGCGCATATGCCTCGAAGTCCGGCCGGCCGCGGTACTTCCGCTCCAGCATGGGTACACCGGAAACGAACCTCAGAAGGTAGGTGATCATGAGCGGACTGATCACACCGGTCCATCCCCACGAAACCGGTGCGGCCATGACGGCCAATCCCCACCACATCATTGCCTCCCCAAAGTAGTTCGGATGGCGCGTGTACTTCCACAGTCCGCTCGTAAGCAGCTTCCCACGGTTCTTGCGTTCCCGCTTGAAAACACGCAGCTGTCGATCACCCACCGCTTCGAAGAAGAACCCCACACCCCACAGGGCCAAGCCAAGCCCCTCCACAGGCCCAAAGCCGCCCCGCGGGGAGACCTGGGCCAAGAGGACAGGGTAGACGATGATCACCTGGAACAACGCCTGCAACATGAACACCTGGAAGAAAGCCCGCGGGACCACCCAGCGACCCCATTCTTTGCGCCACTGAGCATACCGGAAGTCCTCCGGTTGTCCCCAATTGCGGCGGATGATGTGATAGCTCAGCCTCAAACCCCAGATCAGGACCAGCAACAGGACGATGATCGACCGGGCTGTGTAGTGCCCTGCGGAGAAGAAGGTGAACAAGCTGACAATCGCAAAACCTAGCCCCCAAGCAACGTCTACGAGAGAATTGTCCCGTCGCCACTGGGCGATGAGGAACACGACGAAGAAATACCCGATCACCACCGCAACCGCATGCCCAATCAGCGTCCACATTCGCTCCCCCTTTCGGCTTGCTTATACCATGCCGCACGCCATCTACATCCCACCATGGACCACCATCCATGATGACCCCAAGAGCACACCCCCCGCAACCGTGGTCCCGCAACGATTTCGCCAGGTGCATCCTTGTCGATACCATGGTCTTCGTTGTTGGAAGGTAGGTGCAGCCCGATGGACAGTGTTCCGACGGTCAGGGAGAGCAACATCCAGCGTGTGGGAGCCGATGCATTGGCGGCGTACGCGGCCGTGCCGATCCGCTTCTCCGTGCGCGCCGTGTTGAGCCTTGAGCTCGTGGATGCCGGACTGGGCGGGCTTCGTCTTGTGGAAGTACCCGTTCGGGAACCCTATGAGCGAGACTTCGATCTCACCTGCGGCGAAGACACCGGCCCGCGAAGCTGGCCCGCCGATTTCGACGTCGCGCCATGGGGCATCTTCCTCGCACGCTGTAGAGGACAACCGGTGGGCGGCGTGACTGTCGCCTGGCACACCCCCGAGATGCGTATGCTGGAGAGGCGGGAGGATCTCGCGACAGTCTGGGACATCCGCGTGATACCCGAACTCCGAGGACGTGGGCTGGGACGTCGCCTTTTCCAGACAGCCGTGGAGTGGGCCCGCTCCCAGGGAGCCTTGCAGATCAGCGTCGAGACACAGAACACCAACATAGCCGCCTGCCGTTTCTATGCGCGCATGGGATGCGCGCTGGGTCGCGTTCACCGGTTTGCCTACGTGGGCTACCCAGATGCCGCGGGAGAGATCATGCTGGTGTGGTACCGCGACCTCACGCCCTAGTCAGGCACGCGGCTCATGGGCTTCTCTCACCCTGCAGTACGGCCACTGCCACCGCTCCACGCCCTGCGTTCAACGCAACGATCGGCGAAATCTCGGTGACATAAGCGGGCGGCGAACCCAGAAGCGACGTCAGGCGGCGCTTGTACTCCTCGGCCTTACCGGGTGCGTCGGCGTGTACGATGCAGTACTTGTCGATGGGGGCTTCGGCGTGAAGCTTGGCCACGGTGGCCATGATCTTCTTCGTGTTCGCCCGGCGGCTGAACGCTTTGCCGTAGGCAATGCCCTTGCCTTGCGCGTCAAGGGAGACGATCGGCTTCAGGTTGAGCACCTTGCCCAGCCTACCCTTGAGCGGGCTCACGCGGCCTCCTCGGACCATGTACTCGAAGGTGGCCACGCTCACAAAGATGCGCGTGCGGGGGATCCACTCCTGCACAAGCTTCACCAGCTCATCATGGGTTGCTCCCGACTCAAGGGCCTCGGCAGCCTTGAGCACCAGCAGACCCTGAGCCGCCGAGTTCAGACGCGTGTCAACCACCGTAATGCGCTCGGAAGCGTCACCAAGACGCTCGGACGCCTGGCTGAGGGTTTGGTGGGTACCGCTGATCTTACTGGAGACGGAAAGCACGATAGCGGAGGCGTAGTGATCCGCGAGAAAACTCAACCATTCCTCGGCCTGCTGTGCCGTGGGTTGAGAGGATGTCGGATACTCCTTGACCTCTTCGAGCAGACCGAACAACTGGTCCGGCACCAGGGTGACCCGATCGAGGAACGGGCTTCCATCGACGATCACCTGCAGCGGGAGAAGGTGCACTTGATGGTGGTCCAGGAGCTCGCCGGGGATGTCGGCGATGGAGTCGGTAGCCAGAGCAACCGGAAACCGCCTGCGGTAAAGCGCGTCCTGCTGGCGCATCATGTCGTCGACCTTCTGCTGGAGGAATGTCCCGTAGCTGCGGAGCGCTGTGAACACCCGCTCCGGGTGGTCCGTGTGCACATGGAAGCGCATCCGTTCGGCGTCTCCTGCTACGATCACGGAGTTGCCGAACCGCTCAAGGAACGCACGGACATCAGCGAGCGGCATCTCCATTTCCGAAAGGTAGCCCTCACAGCAAAAGCGAGCCGTCAACTCTGTTGACACCCCGCCCTCCACGGGCGCCGCCTCCAGTCGAACGTTCTCGCGTTGCTTCAGTGCGGCGCGTAGTCGACCGCCCTGCATCATCTTGGCGATGCCCTCCAGGAAGTGCACAAACCCCTGGGCACCGGAGTCGACGACCGATGCGCGACGGAGCACGTCGAGCTGCTGAGGCGTCCTTCGCAAGCTCTCCCGGGCATGCTCCAGCGAGCGGGCCAGCACATCGGCAAAGTCCCTGCTCGTGCGGCACAGCTCCTGGAACGCATCCGCCCACGCCTGCATCACGGTCAGCATCGTGCCTTCCACCGGCCGGGCAACGGCCTTGTAGGCGTACGGCACCGCGCGGGCCAGCGACGCACCGAACGCGGGCGCCGTGACACATGTCTGGTCCCTGAATTCAGCAGCGAGACCGTTGAAGAACTGCGCCAGGATCATGCCCGAATTGCCTCGAGCTCCAGCAAGGGAAGCTCGGGCGATGGACCGGAAGGTGTTGTGAAGCCCTGGCGCGGGCTGGACCTCATCGAGGATGTGGTTCAGGGTAAGGGCCATGTTGCTGCCGGTGTCACCGTCCGCCACAGGAAACACGTTGATCCGGTTGAGTTCTTCCCTGTTTCGAGCAACCTCCTGGGCGCCCGCCAGAAAAGCATAGTATGCACGCCGTCCGTCCACGTAGCGTACCTTCACGTTGCGACCTCCGGGCTTGCTACTTTTCCGATTATCCTCCATCGTAGCCCCGGTTCACACCCGCCGCGAGGCCCATCATGGGGGACAGGTCACAGCCTCCATGAAGCGTCATCCCCCGGCGATCGGCGGGAACACAGCAACCGTGTCACCCTCCTTCAACGCGTCGTCGCCTTCCTTCCTCACCCCGTTGACGAACACCTGCTTGACCTGGTCCGCACGAATCGCCAGAGCATCCATCAGCTCGTCAATCGTGGCACCTTCACGCAGCTCCAACCTGATTGGCTCTGAGCTTCGCTCAGCCCGAGGATCGTACCTCCTCAGCGTAGCGAACAGCTTGACCTCAACCTCGGGCATTGTCAGCCTCAGCGGGCGAACACGCTGTCCAGTTCTTGGTCCGTCACATCGAACACACCATTGTGCGGCGGAAGCTTCTCGTGGCGCATGAACTCCGGTGGGCGGTCGTGCGCTGACGTCAGCCCGGCCCGCTCGTTAAACGCCCTCTCCAGCGAAAGGGTCTCCATACCGAGGCTCACGAGGTCGTCGGCTGTCCACTCGGTGCCCAGGACACCGTTGACCGTGTCCACCATACCGGCCATAGCCTCCGGGAAGTCAAGCAGCGCAAAGGTAGTGAACAGGCAGTAACCGCTGCTGTCGACGAACGCTGTCGTCGCCTGGAAGGCGCGCGACATCTCAGCCTTTCCGTCGGTATCCAGTGGATCCGCCTTGCCGCCAACCGCCAGAATCTCCGGGGCGATCGTGTAACCCGCCGTGTGATCCGCCCCCATGGGGCTCGTCATGTAGGTGATCCCGATACCCTTCACGGCGCGCGGCTCGTAAGCAGGCATGCCCTGCCGTTTGGCAACCGGAACCCGCGTGACACCATAGGCACGACCCGTGAAGTCGGCCCCCTGCCCCAGAATGCGCCCCAGGGGTGTTGCAGCACCGATCTCCTCGATGAGGCGGATCGCCCCGTCACCGTCACCGAACTCCGCCAAGCCCGCCTCCATGGCCACACCCAGCGTCACACCGGTCTCGATCGTGTCGATCCCAAAGGCGTTGCACAAGCGGATCATCTCCGCGATCTTGTCCAGATCGTCAATACCAAGGTTAGCACCCAGTGCCCAGTTGGACTCGTATTCGATCGCCGAGGCCTGCTCGGTACCGTCCTCCCGGGCATAGACATTGGAACAGCGGATGACACAACCCGGATGAC
This sequence comes from Candidatus Acetothermia bacterium, assembly GCA_003551325.1. Taxonomy (GTDB): domain Bacteria; phylum Bipolaricaulota; class Bipolaricaulia; order Bipolaricaulales; family Bipolaricaulaceae; genus B1SED10-245. The sequence goes on from PUMK01000307.1 coordinate 6,186, forward strand.
ACGCATGCCCCATCGTGCCCGCACCCCCGCGGCGCTTCACCGTCTCGGCAAGCGTCTCACCGCTGGTGTTGGAAGCCCCTTCAAAACGCCCGGCGCTGAAGTTGCGTGTTGGGAGCCCTCCCACCTCGTTGAGGATGTTGATCAACACCGACGTCCCGTAACTGCTCAGAGCGCCACCCGGCTTCGTCACGTCGTGGTTGCGCAATCCCTCGACGAGCTTCCGTTGCCCCGACTTGAAGCGTTCTTCGTCGTGCAACGCCACACCGGGAGCACCCGTGGCGTCCACGATGACGAATTTCAGACGCTTGCTGCCCATCACCGCGCCAAGGCCCCCTCGGCCGGCATAGCGAGAGGCCCGTCCTTCCTTGTCGTTGAAGCACACCCCCGCTGACGCCATACGTTTCTCCCCCGCAGGCCCGTTGGCAATCAGCCCCTTGTCCGATCCGCGGTCGGCGAACACCTTCTTGAAGGCTTCGTCAAGACCCATGCCCTCGTACCCGTTCACAGGCACCAAGGCGCCCCCTTGCATGTCGACCTCAAGGGCAAACCACTGTCCGTCGTCCTGGGGCTGCCCCTCGACAACGATGGCCTTGTAGCCCATCCGGCCAAGCTGCTGAGCAACCGGGGTACCGGCGTTGGATTCCTTGATCCCCCCGGTAAGGGGGGACTTCCCGCCGACCGAGATCCGCCCTGATGAAGGGGCCGATGTTCCGGAAACGACCCCTGGGGCGATCACGAGCTTGTTGCTGGGTCCCAGCGGGTGGCATGTCGGCTCGACCTCGTCCGCAATCAGGCGTGAAGTGAGGCTCCGACCTCCCAACGTTGCGTAGGCCTCGGGAACCTCCTCTACCTTGACGGAGAGGTCCGTCATGTTGACACGCAGCATTCTCGGCATCCGTCCCTCCTCGTAGCAGTCCGTTCAGACCTCAGGCGTACTGACGCACTCGTAGGGAGTTCGTCTCCACCTTGACCACATCCGTCCACGATCCCAACACTCTAGCATGGGACAAGGCGTCGGCCCAATCGGCTTGCGTCCGGAAGACCGGGGCTCAGTGTTGTGCGCGGATTAGTCCTCCCCGTCCAGCACACGTCTGCCCGTGGGCTCAGGTTGAACGCGGGACATGTCCGCTCCACAGTTGGGGCAAGACCATTGCTTCTCCCCCTGTTCGGCAATCGATCGGCGACCACACTCGGGGCACTGCTTTCTCACGACCATACGTGATCGTACGCTCCTCAGCCCGACGAAGCACGCAGCACTGGGCGGACCTTCCCGGGGGCGGGAGAACAGGTGCGGGCTCCTGTCTCCAAGCCGTTCCGCGCTACGGGTCCTCCGACACCAGCTCGGCGAACAGCTGATACGCTTCGTTCTCCAGAATGGGACCGGGAACGGCACCTTCCAGGACGGAGTGGATCACCGCACGGTCGTCCAACAAGAACGAGGTCGGTGTCGCCAAAACCCGGTAGGCCTCCCGGACGCCCTCCGGGGCCAGGAGGAGCTCCCACTCAGCCGGAGCTTCGCCCAAGAAAGCCTCGAGCCGCTCCTCGTAATCAGCGGTGAGACCATCGGCCTCGACAACGAGCACAACGCTGATGTCGGCCTCCATCGTCTTGAGCTCGTCGAGGAGATCCCAGCAGAACGGGCATCCTGGGCTCAGGAAGACGAGGAACGCCGGAAGCGGTAGCGTATCAAGAGAACGTGCTTCCCCTTCAGGTGTCTTCCCCTCAATCGCCGGTGCTGACGTACCGATCAAAGGAATGGGTCCTCGACGTTCAGCAACCGCCAGCGCCTCCATGGCCTCCAGGAGATCATCCCGGGAGAACGGAGGCATCAGCCACTCGCGCACGCGGCCATCGAGCAACGTGACCAACGCCGGCACGTCTTGGATGCCCAGAGCGATGCCAAACGTGGCGTGCTGGTCGATGAGCACGCTGAGATCAGGATATGACTCCGCCACTGTCCTGAGCTCCAAGGTTTCCTCGGGGGCGAGCACGAACGGAGCTACGTCGGGCAACGCCTTCGCCGCACTGTCAAACCACCCCACAACGCGAACCACATCGTCCACACCTGGTACCACAACGAACAGCATCGCCACGCGACTGCGCAACAGAACAGTCGGGGCTGTGGGCTGACCATCAAGCGTCAGGAGTTCTGCCGCCCCGGCGCCGGCAAACCCGAGAAGAAGAACCAAGACAGTGACAAATGCTAACCTCATCCTCTTGTCCTCCCTGCACGGGCGTGTAGCCCGTGGCGACCTTAAGTATAACGGCCTCCCGACAGCCACGGGAGACGACTCAGCGACGAGAGCAGACGCTATCCGTCACAGCACCTGCAGCATCAGAGATCCTCTCCATCTTTGTGCGCAAGGCTCCTGTCGAGGCAACGCCATTCTCCGAGCTCGTCGCCTTTGGGACTCCGGGAGCGGAGGCGCTGTACAATGCAAGGTGTGGCACTATAGACTCAGGCGCATGAGCAACGATCAGGGATGTGCGCTGATTGCAGCCCCGGATGCGCGGCGTGCGAACACCGCACATTGCGTTTGGAGAGCCGAGACCATCCGTGCCGGGAAGATCGCCCGGGGCCAATGGACCAGCACACCCAGGAAGAAGCGATGAAAGCCTTGGTTGTTGTCAACCCCAGCGCAGGGAGGAACAGCGAGGGTGTTGTGGAGAGAACGGTCGACCATCACCTCCGCGCTGCAAACGTCGTGTACGCGCTGCACACCACCCGTCCTGGGGCGGACCTCGCCAGGGAGATCCACGAGCGGGTAAAAGAGGGCTTCGATGTTGTCCTTGCTGCCGGTGGCGACGGCACGGTCTCGTCCGTGCTCGATGGCTTAATGGGAAGCGAAGTCCCTCTGGGTATCATCCCTGTGGGGACGGGGAATTTGGTAGCCAGGGAACTGGGTATCCCTACCTCCGTCGACGCTGCCGTCGCGCTGCTGGTCGCTCAACCACAGCCCGTCAAAGTAGACGTCATGCGCATCAACGGACGGGCGTATGTGCTCAACGCCGGGGTAGGGCTCAGTGCAGCGGTTGTACGCGACATCACGCGAGCCCAGAAACGTCGTCTGGGCTTCATCGCCTACGTCGCCACGACGCTCGTCAAGCTCATCTCGATCCGACCGCGCCGCTTGACGGTCATCGTTGACGGTCAGCACCACACCTATCGTGCTGTGGAGGTGTTGGTCAACAACTGTGGTATCCTCGCCCGACGCTTGTACCCAAAGACACCCGACATCCGGATGAACGACGGTCAGCTCGACGTCTGGGTGATGAGCACCCAAGCACTGTTTGACTACCCGCGTTATCTGTTCGCCACGGTCTTTGGAAGAGAGCCACACTTGGAGGCGCAGTTTCTGCGCGCTGAACGGACGATCTACATCTCCAATAAGGTACCCCTTCCCGTACAGGCTGACGGCGACATCATTGGCACGACCCCTGTGGAGATTGAGCTTGTACCGAGTGCGGTTACGGTGCTCGTACCCAGAGACGCTTCCGGTGATACCCCAGGGCATCGTACGTTGAGCGCGCTTGGCATCAAGCGATAGCTGCGATCACCCCGCCTTCGGCGGTTCAAGCGTGGCCTGTTCACCCAAGCCACTCCGGGGAACAGTCGCTCTCCAGCACAACGCGTACCTCGTGACTCAGACACCCGGCGAGCGCCCTCATCCGACAGTTGCCTATGAGATGAAACGCACCGTGTGTCAAAGGTGTAGTATAGGTTGCGGTCCTATATGCAAGTGGGGGCGGAGGGGCGAAACGCGTGTACCTACATCGTCGCTGCGGTTGCGGACACCGCCTTTCTGGCGTTCGCATCCAAGCCGATGGAGCGTCCGTTCCGTGCGACGGCCCTATGCAGCACGGGGGGCCGACAGAGGGAGGTGACGAGCGGCAGCGAAGACGTGCCGATGATGCTTGTTCCGTGATGGAGGCGCGAGCGCGAGGAAGCTTCAAGGAGGATGTTGTGGACTCCCAGTGTCGAGCAAGAATGTCGAATAGCCTTACACCGTTCCGAGGCGATGCTGCGTGCATTGCATCGGCCCATCATGTTCCGCTGCATCGTTGGCGGAGCAGCTTGAGGAGCGCCGTAGTGTTGCCTCTGCTTCTGCTGGCACTCGTCTGGCTACCAACAAGCGTGGTCCATGCAACCGCGCCCCAGTTCCTTCCGGACATCGTGGCCATCGCCGAGGCCCAGGCGGAGGCTGCTGCCACGGCGGCAGCCCGTGCGAAAGCGTCGGCCGAAGCGGCGGAAGCGATCTATGAGGAACTCGATTTCGATGCGATGCTCGACGCAGCCGCAGAGGCGAGCGATGCCGCACAGGATGCAGCCTACGAGATCGGAGAGGCCATCGCCAGCGCCCAGGCATACGCCGAGGCAGTGGCCGAGGCCTGTGCCACAGCCGTTGCCCAAGCCCGGTCGCGTGCCGACGCGGCGGCGGAGGCAGCGGCACGCGCTGAAGCAGCCGTTGATGCGTTGGCCAGTGCCTGCGCCACCGCGGGCGCCAATGCAGCGGCCTCTGTGGAAGCGTGCGCGGATGCAGCCGCATACGGAGCGGCAGCAATCGACGCGGTCGTCGAGGTGGCTGCGGCGGCGATGGCAGCCGCCAATGCCCATGCGGAAGCATGTGCCAGGGCGCTTGCGGATGTGGAAGCCCATGCCGAAGCGGTGGCAAGGGCACTGTCAAGGGCGGAAGCAAGAGCGTTGGCCCAGGTCCAGGTGGCAGCACACGCACGGGCGGAGGCCCGGGTACAGGTTGAAGCGATAGCGAGGGCGCACGCGGCTGCCGAGGCCTACGCCGCCTCCATAGCCGAGGTCCGGGCACGCGCCGAGGCCAGGGCTGCCGACTCTCAGCGTGCGTTTGACCAAGCTGAGGATCGAGCGGAACTCGTCAGGGAGAAAGTCCTGCAGGACGTCCCTTGCGGTTTCGTCGTCGCCGAGGTCGATGGCACGATCGACGCGGCGGTGACTGCGGTCGCTGAGGCCAGCGCGGTCGCCAGCGCATCCGCCGAGGCCTGCGCGCTTGCTTACGCATCGGCCACCGCACGCGCAGAGGCTGCAGCAGCGGCCTCAGCACGCGCAGAGGCACAGGCGGTTGCCACGGCAAACGCTTACGCTGAGGCCGTCGCCATGGCTGAGGCCGTCGGCGAGGCAAAGGCGGAAGCCAGCGCAGTCGCCCAGGCGGCAGCACAGGCGATCAGCGAAGCGAAGGCCAGTGCTGTTGCCCAAGCAACGGCTTGCGCCAGGGCCTACGCAAGAGCCCAAGCAACCGCAGCAGCGTTCGCCGAGGCCGTTGCCGGGGCGAAGGCGGGTGCGGAGGCCGAAGCTTCCGCGCTCGCGCAAGCATGTGCGGAAGCGACAGGGATTGCCCGCGCGATGGCGCAGGCGGTGGGTGAGGCGTACGCACGCGCGGAGGCTGAGGCGGAGGCCTCAGCAGAGGCGTGCGCCCAAGCTTCGGCGGTCGCTGAGGCCATGGCCGAAGCGCTTGCCCGTGCAGAAGCCTCGGCGTGGGCAAGCGCAGAAGCCTCTGCCAGTGCTTATGCAGAGGCCGAGGCAAGGGCGTCCGAAGCCTACGACATCATCTGGGAGGCCGTTGAGCTCGTGAGGTCTTACGCTGAGGCGGCTGCACGAGCCGCGGCCCGGGCATCCGCAGAGGCGCAAGCATGTGCCCAAGCAGCGGCAAGCGCCCATGCGGAGGCAACGGCAAGCGCCGAGGCAGCAGGCACAGGCGAGGCTTATGCCAGCGCGTACGCTGCTTCCGAGGCCCAAGCTTCATCGGAAGCGATCGCACACGCCAGCGCATGCGCCCAGGCAGCAGCCGAAGCACACGCTGCAGCCCAGGCGGCGGCAAGCGCCCTCGCCGAAGCTCAGGCGACGGCCTCAGCAACCCTGGAAGCGGTGGCTGAGGCAGTTGGACGTGCTCAAGCGGAGGCTCGAGCTTGTGTAGCGGCCCGAGCGGAAGCCGAGGCCGAGGTTGCCGTTGGGACCCAGGCCCTTGCTGAGGTGCGAGCGGATACCGATGCCCATGCGCACGCCGCAGCGGAGGCCGCTGTAACGGCCTACGCGGAGGCGATCGCATCAGCGGAGGCTTCAGCGCAAGCGCAGGCTGAGGCGTTCGCACACGCCCATGCAGCGGCCCGCGCAGAGGCCAGCGCTGAAGTGGCCGTGGCAACCTACGTGGAAGCTGCAGCTTCTGCATACGCAGAGGCCGTAGCCGCCGCAAGCGCTGCCGCAAGCGCCGAGGTGCGCGTGCTGGCGGAGGCCTATGCCATGGCGCAGGCCATCGCCAGCGCTGAGGCCTACGCCTACGCCTCCGCTCAAGCGTGCGCCCTTGCCACAGCCAGTGCTGAAGCATCGGTTCGCGCCCTTGCTGAAGTCTATGCACGAGCAGCTGCATTCGCGGAGGCCAACACCGAAGCCCTCGCACAAGCGCATGTGATGGCGAGGGCCGCCGCAGATGCTGCCGCGAGCGCGTGGACATCCGTGAACATCGTGACCGACATCGAGACATCAGTGGAGGCGTTCATCGACGAAACCTGTCTCCAAGACCTCTGTGAACCCTACACATGTCCCCCGCCGCTAACGCTTCAGTGGGACTGCTGTGTGGACTGGATGGCTGAGTTGGGTGTCGTGTACAGAACCACGCCGCTTCCTCAGGAGCTCGAGGTGTGCCCGCTTCCCCAACATGTCCGCGCTCAGATCACCCAGCTTCGACCCACACGAGCCGAGGTAGGTTTCTCCGATTTGCCGGCTGGACTGACGTACGCGTTTGACCTTGTTTCGATGCAGGGAACCATTGCCGGAGTAGTCCCCGCAGGAGGCGGAACCTGGCAGGTCAGGATCGACTTCTACGACGCCAACAACTGCCTGACTGCCATGCTCTTCCTGACGATCACGATTCCCTGCGAGGTGGACTGTCCGGAGACGCCCGAGTCGTTCCGGTGGCATTTCGGCGAGTTCAGCGCAGGACTGCGCATCAGCAGAACAGCGAGCTTGCCGTCGGACATCCGGACACGGCTCCAGGCGATCGGTGTGGTTCGATCCGAGATCGTGTCGAGCAATCTACCCCGCGGTCTCGAATTCGAGTTCTTCGCCGACAGATTCCAGGGGCGCGTTACCGGAGAGGTACCCAGCGAAGGCGGAAGCTGGTCGGTCAGGGTTGCGCTGTTTGATGAGCGCGATTGTCACGTCGCCGATCTCGAAGTGTACATCACCAGCGAGCGCGCATGCCCGCCAACCGAACGTCACGGCTGGAGCTTCGGAGACGTGGAAGCCGGCACGCGGCATACCCAGAGGACGATGCCCTCCGGCCTAATCAACGAACTCCGCGCGGCGGGGATCACCCGTGTCACACAAGTATCGAGCAACCTGCCTTCGGGCGTGTCGCTTGCACTCGACATCGCGCGGGGCGTGGGCACCCTCACCGGCCTCGTCCCCGAACGGGCGGGCAGCTACCAGGTGGTGTTCGGTCTGTTCGACGGCGATCACTGTGAGCGCTACCGTCTCACAGTAACGCTCAGTGTTCTGGTCGCCGCTCCCTGTCCCGCAACCCAGCAGCTCCGGTGGAGCTTCGGAGACGTGGAAGCCGGCACGCGGCATACCCAGAGGACGATGCCTTCTACCTTGGCAGGTCAGCTGCGCGCAGCGGGGATCACCCGTGTCACACAGGTCTCGAGCAACCTACCATCGGGCGTGTCGCTCGCGCTTGACATCGGGCGGGGCGTGGGGACCCTTACCGGCCTCATCCCTGAGCGGATGGGCAGCTACCAGGTGGTGTTCGCGCTGTTCGACGGCGATCAGTGTGAGCGCTACCGGCTCACGGTGACGCTCAACGTTCAGGTCCCCGATCCGTGCCGGACAACCCAGCTCAGGTGGGATTTCGGTGAGGTCCGCGGAGGCACGCTGCACTTGCTGACCGCGAAACAGCTACCGACGGACATCCTCAGTCAGGTGAGGGCAGCGAACATCGTCAACCATACGGTTCTCAGAAGCACGCTCCCTTCAGGGGTCAGCTTGAACCTCGACCTTGGACGGGGTATTGCGAACCTCACTGGGTACATGCCGGCTGGCGATGCCAAGTACGAAGTTGTCTATGCTCTGTTCGACGAAACGAAGTGCGACCGGTTCCATCTCGCGGTGAGCATGCACGTTGGAGGGGCGCCCCGCCCGACGCCTGGCGCCCAGCTCGAAGTCCATGCCGTGTATGTGAGTTCAGGCATGGCTGCCTACCTCGGCGACCGTCCAACCACGCAACATCTCCTGGACAACTTCCCTGCTCTGAACGTGCCGGTTCACGTCATCGGCGAAACCACCCCGCAGGCGACACCGTTCACGGTCGAGCGCCCTGTTGGTACCCAGGCTGCGCTCCAGTTTTCCGTCAGGATCGAAGCGGGCACGTCGCTCCAAGCGGGACCGGTCGACGGCCGGTTGCTGATGACCAGGCCGCCAACGACCTTCGTACCCGAGTCGGAGTTGCGCGGTGTTGCCATAAGGATCGGCACACACGAACAGTGGATTCCCCTGACTGAGGAACAACGGAGGGCGACGCACTTCATCCTTCGACCTACACTCAGCGCCAACACACGCGTTGTCGCCGTCTACGGCGAACGATCAGGTCCCATCATCGTCAACTAGCAGGCATTGTGTTGTCGTGTACTCGGGGAGGGCGGACCGCGGTGTCCGCCCCCCAGCCCTGCTACGAGGCAGTGTTGCGACCGCCTCGCCGGGCACTGTTGTGCCGCAGAATCAGTACTGCCACTCGACGGTGAACTCCACCACGACTTCACCGCCTCCCGGGATGTCGAGATCGAACCGCACCTGCTGCGCCGACAACACCTCATAGGGCTTGGTGGCATCGACGATCTTCCACCTCCCCCGCATGCTCTCCAACACTTCCACGGTAACGTCCTCGTCCTTGGCCGAACGCACGACGATCCGATAGGTGTCGCGGAACAGGGTATCCGTGGGACGCTCCCTCTTCACGTGGGTCCGTTCCCCAGTGAGATCGAACGCCGAACCTATTGTCATCTCGACCGTCTCACCGATCGGTGTATGGCCGATGCGGCC
>PUMK01000343.1 GCA_003551325.1 Candidatus Acetothermia bacterium
CGTGCAGCGCCTGTTGACCTCCGTAGCTGTGCCTCCTGGATGATTGTCCACATCTTGCAGCACCTGAGGCACCCATCCTTGCGCCTTCAGGGATCTCAAAGGGGTGACGGCATCTGCTAGAATGTGTCTACGTTGTCCGTGATCATCGTTCATAGTCCTTGCGTTTCATTGAGGAACCCAAGGGTGCCTGATCGTGCCGTCGAGGCACGTCCCCTCAACGCGTACGGCTCCTCGCGAGGGCTTCAGGAGATGAAGTAAAGGGTTAGGCAACAGATGCGCTTGTGCTGTAGGGTTATGTTGGTGGGCGTGCTGCTTTTCTGCGGGCATGCGTTGGTCTATGCCTCGCACGGTGTTTGGGTGGGTGTTGGACCGCCCAGGACCGCTGCCCCGGGAGACCTGGTGACCCATGTGTTCACCGTAGAGAACACGGGCACACTGCCGGATCAGTACAGACTGACGATCAAAGCCCCTGCGGGCTGGACTTTCCTTCCCGTTGCTGACCAAGTCGTCCTCAGTCCCGGTGAACGGACCCGTGTGTTCGTCACGTTGATTGCGCCGATCGGGGCCGAGGCAGGTTCCTATTCCACGGAACTTCGCGCCACCTCGCTCCATGATCAGGCGGTTTCCCACGCAGCTAAGGGCAAGGTGGAACTGCTTCCTAAGGTGGATGTGCGTGTGGAGATCATCCATGTGGACCGCGTCGCTCCAGGAGAGGAGGCTCAACACACTGTCCGGGTGAGCAACCGTGGGAACGTAACCGACACGTACAGCGTGGAAGTGCGGGGATCTCCCGCTTGGACGGTGCGCGTGTCGCCCGCGGAGTTCGCGGTTCTGCCGGGTGCACAGCGCGACGTGAACATCCATGTCGGGATCCCGCGCGCGGTTGCTCCGGGAACCCAGTACCGTGTGCGTGTGGACGTTGTCTCCCGAACGGATCCGGGCGTGACGGACATGCTGTGGCTTCCGGCTGTCGTCGCCCCTCCGCCCCCGGAGAAGGTGCGCGTGGAGTTCTACCCCGAGTTGCCGTTGACGCTAAGGTTGACCCTCGCCGAGGACGGGAACCCATCCTTACGGCTATCCTTGGCGGGATCGGTTCCCGATGTGGGTCGTGTCACGGCAACAAGAGGGCTCCGCATCTTCGGGATCACCGAGCAGGCTGCCGGCTTTCACAGCGCGGACTGGGGCGTGGACTGGGGTCGCGTGTCGGTGAGCGGGGGATTTGCGGGTGTCTCCGGTGAGGGACTCCGCGTTCAATGGAACGAACCCGAGCACCGAACTGTCCAGATTGCACTCACCGATGCGGGCCAGGGACTCGCCGGATCCTTGCGGTGGGACGACGGGATGCTGCGCGTGGTGACCACCCGCACGGAAGGCGTGTCGGACGAGCTGATCGCGGAGGTCCAAGCCCAAGGTAGGCTCAGCGAAACACTCTCGCTTTGGGCACTTGTTGCCCAAGGTTGGGCAGGCCAGGATGAGGGGAGCGCATTTCGCATCAGTCCCACGATGCGCGTTGGCGATGTGGCTGGTTTCCTCGAGTTGGAAAGGGTGACACGCGGGTTCCCTGGGCAGACGGCCTACGATGCTCATGGCTGGCGCCTCTCCCTCGGTACCGGCATGGCGCCGTTACAGGGGACCGTGTCGGTCAAGCGTACCGTGTCGCTCATGGATCTCGGGTCCCCTCTCGCGCACGCCACAACGGATGCATTCTCGGGTTCGATCACCCTGCGACCTACTGCTGGAGCAACGGGACTGCTAACGCTTCATACAGTGGTTGCCGTGAGCGACGACGAACCGCCGACCACGGATCGGGGATCGCTCACGGTCAACCTCAGGTACACGGAACTGGGTCAGCAGGTCACGTGGTCGCTTTCAGGCACGCACCGCACCGAGCGGGACGATGTGACCAACACGCGCTCATCCACCGATCGTGTGAGCGTCTCGGGCCGTGCTTATTGGGGGCAGATTACGGTTCGCGGCAGGCTGAGCATCGAACAAGACCGCGATCTCGTCAGCTCAGGTGCTTCCGCGTTCAGCACTTCGCTGTCGATCAGCTGTTCGTTAGCGCAGCTGCCTCTGTCGCCCTCCGTCTCCCTTCTGATCCGTGGAGGGAGCGCCGCGCTGTCCACATCGGTCTCCTGGACGGATGCGGCTGGATGGAACATGAGTGCCATGTTGGAACTCCCATTGGACGCCGCAGGGGGGTTCGCGCTGAGCAGCACCGTTTCCTTGCCCGTATCCTTCCGCCTGTTCGGTCCTGTCTACGGCGTCGTTCGTGGTCGGGCGTTCGTGGACACTGAAGGAACCGGTCTCTTCGACGAAGGCGATGAACCCATCGCTGACCTCGTTCTTGAGGTCAACGGAAGCGAAGCCATCACGGGGACGGATGGGCGGTTCGTGTTCTTCCCGTTCCGTCCCGGAAGACACGAGGTGGACATCGTAGATCTGCCGTTCGGCCTCCATCCGCTGGTGGACCTCCCGCTGACGGTGAACCTCAAGGCTGGTGAGAGCGCTGAACTGCTTATCCCACTGGAAAGCAAGAGCGTCGTCCGTGGGACTGTGTTCCACGACCTGGACCGGGATGGTCAGCGTAGTGCCGGTGAGCCCGGGATTGCTGGTGTCGACCTTCTTATCACAGGTCCCACAGTCCAAAAGCAGGTGAAGACGGATGACGGAGGTCGCTTTGCCGTGGAAGTCCCCGCCGGAAGGTACACCGTGGAACTCCTTCCTGTTTCACTTCCAGCGCGCTTCGAGCCCACCACCCCCACCACGACGCAGGTAGCCGTGGGAGAGCGGGCATGGGTGACCGTTGACCTCGGTGCCTGGGAACGGCCTCGCCCGGTGGTCGTGGGGCCGGTAGGACCGATCCCGTATTTCCAGCACGAACCCGACGTTCTGCGGGTCGACCATGAAGCAACCTTCGATGCTGGCGCCAGCGAGGTTGTGGGAGACGAGACCATCGTCACCTACGCATGGGCGTTCCGTTTGGGACCAACGGTGCTGGAAGCGCGCGGAGAGAACGTCACCGTGGTGTTCGAACATCCGGGCAACTGGGTCGTCACACTTCGGGTCGTTGATTCCGCTGGGCGAACCGCGCAGACACAGCGGATCGTCACCGTACGCTGACCCGCCCGCTGTACGCATGCATTGCAACAGCATATAGCTTCTTGCCATGGTCTAGCATTCCCTATAGCGAGGTACAATAACGACGGGCCGTGAGGAGTGCGTTCGTTACCGCCGCCATGGGAATGCTCCTCGTGTGAGACGGACAAAGCGTGCCACGTTGCTGATCGCGTTGCTTCTGGGTGCCGGACCCGTCAGGGCATCGGTGTTGGCGGCTACAGGAGATAGCGATGTCGGTGACTGTGGCTGCTGAGTAACGAGGCATGTGGCAGGGAGGGACGATGAACCGCAAGGTGCTGATCTTCGTAGCCGTAGCACTCTACGGAGTTGTCTGTCTGGGAACGCCGCATCTGGATTC
>PUMK01000210.1 GCA_003551325.1 Candidatus Acetothermia bacterium
CTGGTGGACTGGTGGGAACGACGCTCATCCTAATCTTGGCTGGGTTGCTGATGGCTTGGCGGCAGGGCCAGGGGTTCTCACTGTCCACCCTGTGGCACCTGATGTTGGTCGCGGTGGGTCTCATGGGGTTGAGGATGGGGGCGATGACGATTGCGGCAGCTTGGTTGCGTTTGCCAGTGCTCTACCGTCCATGGGAGACAGGTCTTCTCCTGAGTACGATCGTCCCGTTGCTGTCGGGTGGGGTGTTCGTCGCGCCCGGAGGGCTGTACCCCTCGGCGAGGGACTGGAGTTACCAGGAGTGGTTGCCAAAGCTGGGTCTCGTCGCGCTTGCAGGGGCCGGGGCGCTGCTTGTTGCCGGATGGGGGCTGCAGGTCGTCCGCTGGGTGGTGTTCCCGGAGGCGAGTCTCCCCTTTCTTGAGTTGGCTCTGTTCTACGCGCGGGCTGCTGTGCTGTTCGATGTGTTGCTTGTCTTCTTCCCGTTCGCGGGGTTCAACGGCCGAAGGATTCTGGACTGGCGGTCCGGGATCTGGGCTGTGTTGGCTGTTGCCACAGTGGCGCTCTGGGTATTCGGGTACCTGTTCTGATCTCGAGGCGTTGCCAGTTTCCGAACCGGTAGAGCCCGACCATAGAGGCGGTTGTCTGACGGTGGATCGGGCATGCGATGGCCCCTCCGCATCATCAAGAAGAAGCTTTCCCCTTCTTCGCCGACGGGACAGCGTGCATCTGCGATGCTGGCTTGGAAGCGACGCTCAAGTCCTTCGCACATAGTGTAGATGACAGATGCATACGTGTGACGAGCGCTGACTGTACCATTCAGTACTGTTGTTGTGGTAGGGTAAGCGTAGGGCCCCGTGCTCATCGAGGAAGTCCTTGCGGGGTCTTTCGGGAAGAGTTGGGGAAGGCGGAAGGGGTGTCCGGCGTGAGGAAAGTCCGCCGGTGTGGGTGGTGGACCAGACGCTGGCGCCTGAACTTGAATGCCCAGACCAGGAGAACCTTGTGTGGGTGGACGTGAGCTGGGAGCCGAGCCTGAATGCAGCGAATCGTCCGACGGATCGAGCATCACTTCAGATGCTGAACTGACACTGTGGGGAGGTACTTCATGGGACATTCGGTGACACCGATGCGCAATCTGGCACTGGAGCTGGTCCGAGTCACAGAGGCGGCGGCGCTGGCCGCTGGGCGGTTCATGGGCCGCGGCGACAAAGTAGGGGCGGATAACGCTGCCGTGGAGGCAATGCGCCTGGTACTGAACACCGTTCACATGAGGGGTAGCGTCGTTATCGGTGAAGGGGAGAAGGACCACGCTCCGATGCTGTACAACGGTGAGTGTGTCGGTGCCGCTGACGGGCCGGAAGTGGACATTGCCGTGGATCCGATCGACGGCACCCGTCCGCTGGCTATGGGCAACCTGAACTCCATCTCTACGGTGGCGATTGCGCCACGTGGGAGCATGTTCTTCCCGGGGCCGTTTGTGTATATGGACAAGCTTGCTGTGGGTCCAGAGGCAGCGGGGAAGGTGGAGCTGGGCATCCCGGTTGCGGAGAACCTGGCGCGGGTAGCAAAGGCAAAGGGGGACAACGTTCGAGACTTAACCGTGATCATTCTGGACCGGCCGCGTCATGCCGAGCTCATCGCTGAGGTCCGGCGTTGTGGTGCCCGCATCCGGCTGATCCCCGACGGTGACGTGGCTGGAGCGTTGATGACCGCGTGGCCGGACTCGGGAATCGATGTGCTTATGGGTGTCGGCGGTACGCCGGAAGGGGTGCTGGCTGCCTGTGCGCTGCGCGCGATGGGTGGTGAAATCCAGGGGCGGCTGTACGCCCGGGACAACGAGGAGGTCCGTCTCGGCAGGGACATGGGGTACGACTTCCATAAGACGCTTGACATGGGTGATCTGGTGGCCTCGGATGACGTGTTCTTCGCCGCCACGGCGATCACTGAAGGGGAACTCCTGAGGGGCGTGAAGTACTTCGGAGGGGGCGCGAGCACCGAGAGCCTGGTCGTGCGTGGGCTGACCGGTACCGTCCGCCGGATAAGGGCGACGCACCGCCTGGCCAAACTGAGAAGGCTTGGGCAAGGGGCCAGCAGCCTGCCGGGCGTGTGACCGAGGCGAGGGTTGGGAACGCTGGAGTTTCCTGCCCGCTTCCCACGGGACGTGCTTCGTTCATGATGAGTGCAGAGCTCCTGGTGTACGTGGTTTGGACGGCGGGGTGTCCGGCTGCTACGGTTAAGGTACACCATGTGTTAACGTGTTGGAGGGCCTCTGCCACGGCGGGAAACGTAAGGAGAAGCGCGTGCACACGAAGCGTACGGCGGACATCCTCTTGTTGGGTGGACACCTGGTTACCATGGTCGGCACGGGCACGGGCCATCTCCCGGATGGGGCGCTGGCCATTGAAGACGGTCGGATCGCTGAGGTGGGTCGCTCCTCGGAGCTGACGGCGAAGTACGAGGCGAGAAGGACCATCGACGCCAGCGGGAAAGCTGTGCTTCCGGGCCTGATCGACGCACACACGCACAGTCCCGAGACGCTCCTTCGGGGGGTCGCACAAGACGTGTCCGACTACATGGAGAAGGCCATGGCGCCGTTTTCACGGGCGTTCACTCCTGAGCTGGCGCTTTCCGGGACGCGTCTGCACGTTCTCGAAGCGATGAAGGCCGGTGTCACCACGTACATGGACTTCTGCCCGCCGTTCGCCGGGTGGGCCGAGTTCTACGAGGAAGTTGGGGTGCGTGCCCGTTTGACGCCAACGATCAACAGCCTCGCCCCGGGCACAATGTCCGATCGCGCTGGCACGCTCTACGCATTCGACGAGACGAAGGGACGGCAGGCCATCGACGCGGCGCTGACGTTCGCCGATCGGTGGCAGGGGCAAGGAGAAGGACGCATCACCGTCATGCTGGGACCTCAGGCTCCCGACATGGTGCCGCTCGATCAGCTGACGCGGGTGAAGGATGCGGCGGAGCGCTTCGATCTCATGATCCACATGCATGTGGCACAAGGGGATCGCGAGAGCCGACAGATGGCGTCGCGCTACGGGACGCGCTCCATCCCTTTCCTCGATTCGATCGGGTACCTGGACGATCGGCTGTTTGCGGTCCACCTCACCGAAGCATCGGATGATGAGGTCGCGTTGATGGTTGGCAGGGGGGCGCGCATGGGATTGTGCTCGGGGTCGATCGCGCTCATCGATGGGATCGTGCCCCCGGCATGGCTGTACCGTGAACTGGGCGGAACCGTTGCCCTGGGCACGGACTCGGCCAGCAGCAACAACAGCATTAGCCTGTTTCACGAGATGAGACTGACCGCTCTGCTCAACAAGGTGCGGCACAGGAACCCGGAGGTCATGCCGGCCTGGGAAGTGCTGAGGATGGCGACGATCGAGGGGGCACGGGCCGTCGGCTTGGGAGACACGATCGGCTCGCTCGAGGCCGGGAAACAGGCCGATGTCATCCTGGTCGACC
>PUMK01000127.1 GCA_003551325.1 Candidatus Acetothermia bacterium
CCTCGACAATCGCGTCCTGGTCCACGGCGTAGTTGATCGCCTGGCGGACAAGCGGATCGTCGAACGGGGCAAGCTGGTTGTTGAACCCGATGTAGATCGTCCGGACGCTGGCAACCCTCACCACGTCGATGCCAGGAACCTCTGCCGTCCGCGGAGCGTCGAGCGGGGGAACGCGCATGTTGGCGTGCAGCTCGCCGGTCTCCAAGAGTACCAGACGCGTGGCGTCCTCGGGGATGATCTTGAACACGACGGAGTCGAGGTACGCCTTCTCTCCCCAGTAGTCGTCGTTGCGGACGATGCGTACGTGATCACCACGCACCCACCTGTCGAACACGAATGGACCTGTGCCCACGGGCTCAAACACGAAGTCCCCCGCAGGGGTGGCCTCGAGCTGGGCCGGGCTCAACATGGCGATGAAGTTGTGGGTGAGGTGAGCCAGGATCGGGGCGAACGGCATGTCGAGGTGGAACTTGACCACGAACTCAGACACAACCTCGATCTCCTGGACGCGCGGGAACAAGAGGAACGCGAATGTTGCATCACGGAACCGCTCCAGGTTGGCTTTCACGGCCTCCGCATTGAACGGCGCGCCATCGTGGAACATGACATCGTCGCGCAGGTACAGCGTGAGCGAGAGTGCATCGTCAGCGAACTCCCAACTCTCAACGAGCAGGGGGGCAATCTCGAGGTCCTCCGTCATTGTGAGCAGGGGTTCTGCCACATGAGTGAGGACCATCCCCGCCGGTGCGGATGACATTCGGAGGGGGTCCAACCACTCGGGATCCGTTCCGAAGCCGATGATCATCTCCCCGCCATCCTTGGGAGTGGCAGCCAGTGCCACTCCGGACAACAAACCAATGCACAACAACCCAACAAGCAATCTCCTATGCATTCAGCACCTCCGCAGTGTCGTACAAATGAACGAGCAAGTGTAGCCTAAGTGTTTGGAGCCCATCACCTCCTTCGGCAAGATCCCCCAGACTGAAAGTCTCACCTAGACCACTATATAGTGCGGTGTGTTAGGGGTCAACAGCCTCCTGGGTTCAGATCGGATGTCGGCAAACAGTGCCCCTACCGGAGCATCTCCAAGCGCTCGCTGTCTCTTGGCCTTTTCCACATCGCTGCGGTGATGCCCCTTCGTCGCTACAATCGCCCTCATGACAGGGAACAAGCTGCGCAAGACATACCTTGAGTACTTCCGACAAGAAGGGCACGAAGTGGTGCCCTCGTCAAGCCTTGTGCCGGAGGATCCCACGTTGCTGTTCACCTCGGCGGGGATGGTGCAGTTCAAGGAGGTCTTCTGGGGGAAGATCCCTCCACGGTATCCTCGGGCCACCACCTGCCAGAAGTGCATGCGCACAACCGATATCGAGCGCGTGGGCACCACAGCCTACCATCACACCTTCTTCGAGATGTTGGGGAACTTCTCGTTCGGTGACTACTTCAAGCAAGGTGCCATCACGCTTGCCTGGAAGTTCCTCACGAGCGCTTTGGGACTTGATCCTGCGCGGCTGTGGGTTTCCGTCTACGAACACGACGATGAGGCGTTTGACATCTGGGTGGACGACGTCGGCCTTCCTCGGGAACGCGTGGTACGCCTGGATAAGGAGCACAACTGGTGGGGACCGGTCGGTGACCGCGGCCCCTGTGGTCCCGACAGCGAGATCTTCTGGGACTGGGGAGCTTCGCTTGCCTGCGGTCCCGGTTGCGAAGGTCCCGCCTGCGATTGCGCCCGGTTCAGCGAAATCTGGAACCTCGTGTTCATGGAATACGACGCGCAGCCCGACGGTTCGCTTGCTGATCTTGGACGCAAGGGAATCGATACAGGGATGGGCCTTGAGCGAACGGCTGCTGTCTTGCAGGGCGTGATGAGCGACTTCGACACGGACCTGTTCGCTCCGCTCGTCCAGGCGGTGGAGAGCTTGGCTGGTGACGCCTGTCAAGGAGAGGCACGCGTACGGCGCAACGTGCTCGCCGATCACATCCGTGCGTTGGTGTTCCTGACGGCTGACGGGGTCCTTCCGGGCAACGAAGCCCAGGGCTACGTGTTCCGTCGTCTCCTCAGGCGCGCTGTACGCGCTGCGGACCGTCTCGACTTTCCGGAAGGAGGATTGGCGCAGCTCGTGCCCCCGGTGGTGGCGTGTTTCGGTGAGGCCTATCCGGAAGTTGTGGACCGACGTGCCCTGGCCGAGCAGGTCATCGCGCATGAGGAACGAGCGTTTCGCCGAACGCTACGCAGTGGTGAGCGGAGACTGCGCGATGCTCTCGCGGGGGCAGCAGAGGGAGAACGGCTCTCCGGCGAGGTAGTGTTCGAACTCTACGATACTTATGGTTTCCCGGTGGAACTCACCGAGGAGATCGCCTCCGAAACGGGAAGATTCGTCGACCGGGAGGGTTTCGAGCGCGCCATGGAACGCCAGAGGGCCCGCTCGCGGGGGACCGCCGATGCCGGAGCTGCCCTGTCCGAGGCCAAGGTTACTGAAGAACGCACCGAGACGATGTTCGTCGGCTACGAGCGACTGACGGTCGAGACGCAGCTCGCAGCGATCACCGATCCCCACGGGGAGCCCTGCACCGAGGTGCGTAAGGGAGCTTGGTGTTTCGCCTTTCCTGAGACGCCCTTCTACCCCGAGGGTGGAGGACAGACGGCGGACACAGGTTGGGTGACGAACCTCGATCGCGAAGGGCGGGCAGAGGTCGTCGATGTGCAAGCTTCAGCCCGGGGCACCTACCACCATGTACGGGTGGCCGCCGGAGCGTTCCACAAAGGTGATCGTTGTCGCCTCGACGTCGATCCCGAACGGCGCCGCGCCGTTGAACGGGCCCACACAGCCACGCATCTTCTCCACGCAGCGCTCCGCAAGACGGCCGGTGAGCATGCCATCCAGGCCGGCTCGTGGGTTGGGCCCGAGGAATTCCGGTTCGACTTCACGCACTTCGCGCCGCTCACCGAGGAGCAGTGGTCGCAGCTTGAGGCCCTGGCCTTCGCCCCCGTGATCCAGGACTTGGAGCTTAGGGTACGCAGCATGCCGCTTGAGGAAGCCTTAGCGGCGGGTGTGATTGCCCACTTCGAAGAGGAGTACAGGGGGAAGGAACAGGTGCGCGTCGTCGAGGTGCCCGGTGTGTCGGCGGAGCTGTGCGGGGGGACGCATGTGCGGCGGACGGGGGAAATCGGCCCGCTGGTCATCTTGAACGAGGAGGCTGTAGCGGCCGGCACCCGAAGAATCCGAGCGCTCGTCGGGGAGAAGGCCCGTCGTCAGCTGGTCACCATCCGGGACGAGCGTGCGGTGTTGGCGCGCCTCCTTGGGGTTCCCGAAGGCGAGGTAAGCAAGGCCCTGGAACGCACCTTGGAGGAGCTGCGGGAAAGCCGACGACGTGCCAGCGCGCTTGAGGAACGTATGGTCTCCGTCGATGCGGAACGTCTGTGCCGCGAGGCCGAGGATGTAGACG
>PUMK01000062.1 GCA_003551325.1 Candidatus Acetothermia bacterium
CTGAAGGGTCCAGGGTGCTCGAGCTTGCGTGTGGTGAGTGCGGCTGCGAATGCTGTTGCATGCTCAGGTTCATCTCCCAGGAGGCGCCGTCCCAGGTACGCAGCGAAGCACGTATCTCCTCGTCCGGTACGGCCCCTCAGTGAACGCGGTATGAACGGTGCTCTGCACTCTCTTCCTTCTGCAAGCACGAGTACGCCGTGCCGATGGGTGATCATGACCTCGGTTGGGCCAGCCTTCGTCATCGTCTTCGCGGCGTCAGCGATGTTGGACAAGCCCGTGAGTGCATGCGCTTCCACGTCGTCACCCTTCAGATAGCGCGTTGCCGGGAGTCCCTTGTGCGCTTCCGGCCACCTGTTGATCACCAGCTCATCCCCACGCTGCTGGCGGAGCATCCCCTGGAGGTCCAGCGCCACCGGTCCACGCTTAGCCAACGCTTGGAGGAACGGAATCGTGACCTCCCCGGGCATGATGGGGCCTACGAGGAAGATGCTGGCAGAGACCTCGGGGATGTCCCCCGGCGAGAAAGCGCCAGCAAATCCCAAAGGGCGACACGTCCTCCGGTCTGAAGAGGGGTCAGGATACGTGTTTTCTATGCCCGATGTACCTTCGGACTCAACGGGAAACACGGTGATGCCCATCTCTGTGAGGCGTTCAAGGTGTTGCCAGTTCGCGCGGCCGATTCTGGTGTGTGCGGCTACCTTCAACCCCAACGCAGCCAGCACTGCGCCGCCATAGTACACGGCGCCTCCAACCGAGGTGGTGGCCTCCGTACCAATCACGTTTCGGTCGACAGCCAAATGCCCTACGCACACAACGTCGAATTCCCGTCGAGCCACCGGCTCACCTCCCCTTCTTGCTCCTGAGACCACGCTTTGCACGTGGCTGTGTCTGCTGTGTTCCGGAGGACGTCGTCCCTGGAGGTGCGGTGGTGTTTCTGACCACCAGTCTTGGTTCGAGGAACTTCCTGAGCTTCCGCTTCCTTCCGTGTTGGGTCACTGCCAGCAGGTATTCGGCCGCGATGCAGCCCATGTCATAGGTTGGTTGCGCCACGGTGGTCAGCTGGATGCGAGGAAACGCAGCATAAGCGATGTCGTTGAACCCCACCAACGAGAGTTCCGCAGGGATCGTTACACCAAGCTCATCGGCTGCCTGCATGACGCCTAGGGCGATCATGTCATTGGCCGCGAAGAGTGCGCTGGGACGTGTTGGGCCTGACAGGATCTCAAGTCCGGCTTCGTGTCCGGCCTGCTGCGTGAACTCTGCGGAACGGAGCCACGTTTCGTCGATGTCGATACGGTGATCGTCGAGCACTTCCCTGCACGCTTCCATCCGATCATTGCTCGACTGCACGTCACTGGGGCCACCGATGAACCCGATACGCGTATGTCCGAGACGCACAAGGTGCTCCACGGCAAGCCTACCACCCTCCCGGTCGTCGACCACCACAAACGGTGCATCGACGAATCGCGACAGGCGTGACACCAGAACATACGGCGTCTGCGATCGGGCCAACTCGAGGACGTAAGGATCGTCCATCTTCACCGATGCCAACACGAGGCCATCCACACGTCTACGGCGCAGGAGGGTTGCATAGACGCGCTCCCGCTCTCTGTCGCCCTCGGTGTTGCAAAGGACAACGCTGTAGCCGGAGTTGTGCGCCGTGTTGCTCACACCACGAGCGATCTCACCGAAGAAGGGGTTGCCGATATCGGGAACCACGAGGCCCAGAACCCGCGATACGCCCTTGACCAGCCCCAGGGCAAGCTCGTTACGCTCGTAGCCAAGCTCCCGTGCGATCTCCCGGATGCGTGACTTCGTGCCATCCGGCAGAAGAGGCGAGTCGTTCAAGGCTCGCGACACTGTTGACGGCGACACACCTGCTGCTTGCGCGATGTCCCGAATCGTGACCATCGGATCAAACGTTTGTACGCAGTGGAGAGGACAGTTGTCAACCTGAAGTTGTTGTGCATCGCCTCTCGCATCATGGCAAACTCCATACCACCGGCGAACGCCCCCGGAAGTGCCGGCATCGGGTAGACTGGAAGTGCGATGACGGCGCGCACAGATCTTGTGTTGCAGAAGGAGAAACTCGCGCAGTTGCCCGCGCTTCTTCGTGAGGGCGGTATCGATTGCTGGCTGGTGTGGGTGCGGGAAACGATCCAGGCTCCCGATCCCGTGCTTCCCCTCATCCTTGGGGCGGACTTGGTCTGGCCATCGGCGCTGCTCTTCACCCCGGCAGGAGAGCGTACGGCGATTGTCGGTACGTTCGATGCCGATTTGGTCCCGAGCGAACTCTACGATCGCGTTATCCCTTATACGGAGGGGATTGCCGAGCTCCTGCGCGCCGAGCTCGCGCGCATTGCTCCGCAAACGATCGGCGTCAACGAGAGTCGCGATGATGTGGGGGCGGACGGGCTTACCGCAGGGATGAAGGACGTCCTGCTGGATATCCTTGGCGGCACACCGCACGCGGCCAAGCTGGTGAGCGCTGAGGGCGTGATCGGCCGTCTTCGTGGACGCAAGAGCCCGCTTGAGCAGGCGCGGATCCGTGGTGCGGTGCGGATCACGGAACAGCTTTTCGACGAACTCGATGGTTTCCTTGCTGTGGGCCAGACGGAACTTGAGATCCAAGGGTTCGTGCACCGGCGGATGGCGGAGCTGGGAGTGGGCTTTGCCTGGCAGGCGACGGCCAACCCGGCGGTCGATGCAGGTCCGAACAAACCGTTTGGTCACGGCGCTCCGTCGAGCAACCGGACGAAGGCTGGCCACCTTCTGCACTTCGACATGGGCGTGCAGGCCGCAGGTTACAGTGCGGACCTACAGCGGATGTACTTCTTCGGGTCTTCGGAGCACGTTCCTGAGGAGATCACGCATGCGTTCATCACCGTGCGTGACGCGATTGCGCTGGCCGCGGACGCCCTTCGTCCGGGGGTACGGGGCAAGGATGTGGACGCTGTGGCGCGTGGCCACGTGGTGGCTCGAGGGTACCCGCCCTTCGCGCACGCGCTTGGTCACCAGGTGGGTCGTTACGCACACGATGGAGGTACGCTGCTGGGCCCACCCTGGGAGCGTTACGGGGACGCACCCAACGGTGTTGTTGAAGCCGGAAACGTCTTTACCCTCGAACTCCTCGTTCCCACGAAGAACTACGGGCAGGTCAGCCTTGAGGAGGACGTTGTGGTCACGGAGACCGGTTGCGCCTTTCTAAGCGAGCCACAACAGACCCTGCGCTGCATCGACGCTTGATGACGTCGAGGGGGCATGATGGCGGACTCGCCGTGCTGCCCCTGCCTCGTAGGACCTACTAGCGATGCTCGAGGGCACTATGCAGCTCCTCACCGCTGAATGCGCAGGCTTCCTCCCGAGAGCAGCCGATCGCACTCACTTCTTGTCGCCCAGCAAAGGTCCCCCGGATTGGTCTGTTTGA
>PUMK01000259.1 GCA_003551325.1 Candidatus Acetothermia bacterium
CCAACGTCCATCGTGACGTTGACCATGATCACGCTGATCACATTCGGAAGCACATGGCGGAACACAACGCGTGGCGTCCGTGCACCAATGGCGCGCGCGCTTTCCACGAACGCCCGCTCGCGGACAGACAACACCTCACTCCGGGTAAGGCGACAGTACGATGGCCACCAGCTGATGGCCACAGCGATCATCGCGTTGGTCAGGCTCGGTCCGAGTGCAGCCGTGATGGCCATGGCCAACAGCAACGAGGGGAAGCTCAGGAACAGATCTGTGATCCGCATGATCAGTTCATCGACCACCCCGCCCATCACGCCCGCCGTCAATCCCAACGTCACACCGATCAACACAACGCCTGCTGCCGTCACCACCCCAACGAGAAGGGAGATGCGGCTGCCCGCGACAACGAGACTGAACACATCGCGGCCAAGCTCGGTCGTGCCAAACAGATGCTGACTGCTGGGGGGCTTCAACCGGTCCCGGACCGTGACCACCCCGCGGGAGTGCTCCGGATACGGCTGCAGAACGTCGGCGAACACCGCGACCAGGATGAACAGGAACACACCCACCGCACCCATCACCATCAGCGGATTGCGTAGATAGCGGCGCATGTCCCCTCCCCCTATTGCAGTCGGATCCGCGGATCCACCCACACCATGAACAGATCGACGAGCAAGTTCAGCAAGATAGCCGCCAAGGCAATCAGCACCGTCATCGACATGACCACAGAGATGTCGTTGCTCAGAATCGCCACCGCTGTGTACGAACCCACCCCCGGCCAGCTGAAGATGTTCTCCACGAGGAATGTCCCCACCAGGGTGAACACGAAGCTCAGTGCCGACATCGTGGCAATGGGGGGAATAGCGTTCCTGAGGGCGTAGCGTGTGAACACCTTGGTTTCACGAACCCCGAACGCACGGGTCGTCCGGATGTAGTCCTCGCCGAGGATCTCGAGCATCTTCGCCCGGACCAGGCGCGCGGACATGGCCATCGGGTACGCGGCCAACGACACGGCAGGCAGGATCAGGTGGGAAAGGGCGCTGCCAAAAGCCGCAAAGCGTCCGGCGATCAGGGTGTCAAGGAGCATGAACCCTGTGACTGTGGGGACGGGATCCAACAAGGACAACCGGAGCCCAATCCTTCCGGATAAGGGTAGCCAACCCAGCATCTGTCCCACGATCAGCTGAAGGATCATCGCGAACCAAAACTGCGGAAGCGCCACACCCGACACGGACACCACGCGGGCCGCGTTGTCGATCACCGAACGAGGCTTGGCCGCCGACAGCATTCCCAGGAGGATCCCGCCGCTCAACCCAAGGATCATGCTGGCCACAATCAGCTCCAACGACGCCGGCAGGCGCTCCAGGAGTTCCCGCGCTACAGGGCGGTGTGTTCGAAGGGAGATGCCCCAGTCGCCTCTCACGAACCCGCCAAGGTACCGTGCGTACTGAACGTACCACGGCTGATCCAACCCCAACTCGATGCGCGCCCGATCCACCTGTTCCTGTGTGGCGAACCTGCCCACGTACGTCATCACCGGATCACCGGGGATCACACGCGTGAGCATGAACGTGATGAACGTGGCACCAACGACCAGGAATACGGCGATCGCGAGCCTGCGAACGATGTAGGCCGTCATGGATGCAAAGGCGCTGGCCTCACCTCCCCGAAGCCATCGACCGGGCCGGGGGTGCCCGTAGGACCCCCGGCTCCGATCGGCCGATCAGCCCAAAACCATCAACAGACCTTGGGCCAGTCTACTTCCTGTACGTGTTGTACCAGTCCACCACCCGCGGGTAGGCTGGGTTCACAAATGCTGCTTGCGTCCCCCCTAGGGAAGCGCGCTTCACGGCAGCCCTCTGTAGATCGACGATGGGGATCACTGGAGCATCCTCAAGAGCGGTGTTGATGGCTTCGCGAACCATGGCTGCAGCGCTGTTACGGTCGATGCCCGCCGTGGCGCCCGCCTCGGCAAGCAACGCATCGACAACTGGGTTGCTATAGTACGACAAGTTCAGCATGGGGGGCACCCGGGTCCCAATCGCATCCTGCAACAAGGGCACCGGGCTTGGGCTCGTCGGCCACGAGTACATGAGGAAGATGTCCTGACGGCTCTCCGGATTCGGATCCTGTGCGATACCTAGCCGAGCATCCCACGGCATGCCGCGGACCTCGAGGTTGATGTTGAACACCTCAGCCAGGGTCGACTGCCAGATCTCCGCGGTCCGGCGCTCGAACTCGTCACCCTGCTGGTAGTGCAGCCTCAGGGTCAGTCCGCCGTCCGGATAGCCCGCCTCAGCCAACAGCACCTTCGCCACCTCAGGGTTGTACGTGTAGCTCCTGTTCTGCTCAGACCAGCCCCACAGGGAGTACGGTACGTAACCGGTCGACTGGCGCGCAAAACCGAAGAACGCGCCCTCGATGATCTCCTCATAGGGTACCGTGTACGCGAGCGCCTTGCGCAACAGGGCGTTGTCCAACGGTGCCTTCAGGGTGTTCAAGTAGAACTGCGAGTTCTCCCACGTGGTGCCCCGCACCACATCGAGCAGCGGGCTTGCCTCAACCGCATCCAGCATCTCCATGGCCAGGCGGTTCGTGTAGTCACCGTCACCGGTTTCCAGAAGCATGCGCCGCGTGCTGTCCTCCGGAATGTACTGGAAGATGATCGCGTCGAACTGATTGGGTTCCCAACCTCCCCAGTAGTCATCGAACCTGGTGATGACCGCCTCTTCGAGACCCGAGTGCCGCGCGAACTCGTAGGGGCCCGTCCCCGCAGCATTGCCCGCCGCGAACCACTCATGATCCGCAACCTCGGGGTCGAAGATGTAGGCCCCGGCTAGGGAGCTCACAACCAGGTCGAGCGCCACGGGCTGACTCAGGGTGAACTGCACCGTGTACGTGTCCAGCACGTCGATGCTCTCCACAGGATCCCAGATGTAGCTGATCCCGCGCCCGCGCTCCATGGTTCGCTCGATCGATCCCTTTACCGCGTCCGCCGTGAGCGGGTTTCCGGTGTGGAACTTCACGCCTTCCCTCAGCTGGAAGGTCCATACGAGTCCGTCTTCGCTTGCCTCATATCCTGTGGCCAGTATGCTCTCGAATCGGTCCTCTTCTGGATAATACCGCAGGAGCGTTTCGTAGACGTTGAACCACACGATGGTTACCGAGTAGATGTCGCTTGGGTCGAAATGCAGCAGGACCTGGTCACTATAGAGATACACCGCCGTTTCCATTGCCGCTCCAGGCAACGCCACAGCTGTTGCCAGCACGATCATCGCCATCCATACCGCCACGCGACTTGCACGCATCATCGCACCTCCTCAGTGCCTGTCCACCCGTACCTTGACAGGGTCGGGCAGCTCTCTTGGGCGTCCCGGACGTTCATCATCCACTTCGCTGCGTTCGAACGACCACCTCCCC
>PUMK01000013.1 GCA_003551325.1 Candidatus Acetothermia bacterium
CTCCCGCCACCGCTTTGCCCAGCTTAGCCGCCGATGTGGCCTGCCACATCGAGCAGCCGGTTTACGTAGCCCCACTCGTTGTCGTAGAACGACATCCCCTTGACGACGTTCTTCACGCCAGGGAGCACCATCGTGTACGCCAGTGCGATCACAGCTGAGTGATCATCGGCGATCACATCGGTGGAAACGATCTTGTCCTCGGTCACGAGCATCACCTCGCCCAGCGGCCCCTTGGCCGCCTCGAGGAACGCCTTGTTCACCTCGGCCGCCGTCACATCACGGCGAAGCGTCGCGGTGAAGTCGGACACCGAGCCGCAAGCCACAGGCACCCGAATGGCTACGCCGTCCATCTTCCCTTTGAGATCGGGGAACACCTCGGGAATGGAGCGGGCCGCTCCTGTCGATGTGGGGATGATGTTCGCTGCTGCAGCGCGAGCTCGAGCAAGGTCCTTGTGCGGCGCATCCACCAAGCGTTGGTCGGCGGTATAGGCATGCACCGTGCTCAGAAAACCGCTTTCAATACCGAAAGCATCGTGCAACACCTTGACCGCTGGCCCCAAGGAGTTCGTCGTGCACGAGGCAGCCGACACGATTTGGTGCGTCGAAGGGTCGTAATCGCCTTCGTTCATCCGCCACAGGATCTGCGGAACTTCGGCCTTACGTTCGCCGCTTGGTGGGGCGGAAAGGAGCACCCGCTCCGCACCCGCTTTGAGGTGTGCTTCTGCCTTAGCCGGATCACGAAATGCCCCGCTGGCTTCAAGCACAACCTGCACGCCCTGCTGCTTCCAGGGAAGCGCCGCTGGATCCTTCTCCGCCAGGAAGGGGATCTCCTTCCCATCGATCACGAGGGCCCCTTCCTTGGCGCGGATATCGAACGGGGACCGACCGTAGACGGAGTCGTACCTCGTCAGGTGAGCTGCCTGATCAGCCGGGAGAAACGGATCGTTGATCGCTACCACCTCAAACGGCCAATCACGCTTGGCCAGCACGCGCAGCGTGACCCTTCCTATTCGCCCAAAACCGTTGATCGCTACCTTCATCGCCACGATCCCTCCTTTCGGCACATGTTAACAAAATAACCGTGTACCCGTGTGTCTGAGGTCAGTTCAGGGTGAAAGCTGGCCGCCACCAGATGCCCCTGACGTACCCACACCGGCTGGTCGCCAAACCTCCCCAAGACATGCACGTGATCGCCCGTCCTTCGGACAACCGGGGCTCGGATGAACGCAGCCGGAATCGGACCCCATGCATCGCTGTCCACCACCGCTTCGAACGAGTCCACCTGCCGTCCTGTACCGTTGCGCTCAACGTCGATGTCCATGAGCTGCAGATAGCGCTCGTCCCAGTTGGTGATCCCCTTAGCCAGAAGGATCATCCCCGCGCAGGTCCCGAAAGCGGGTAGCCCTCCAGCAATCGCCTCTTGAAGCCCGGCGGCTAGGCCATTGCCGTTGAGCAATCGCCACATGGCGGTGGACTCTCCGCCGGGAAGCACAACACCCCCCAGACCCGTCAAGTCCGTTGCGCGAAGCACGGACACCGGCCGTACGCCCAAGGACGCAAGCACCACCGAGTGCTCACGCACGTCCCCTTGGACGGCCAGTACTCCAACCTTCATCGATGTTGCATCCGGTCTTGCTCAGGGATCGACCCGACGGACAGGCCCACCATGGCCTCCCCGAGATCGGCGGACACCTCCGCAACCACCTTAGGATCCTCGAAGTGCGTACAGGCCATAACAATAGCCCGGGCGCGCTGCTCGGCGTTCTGGGACTTAAAGATCCCTGAACCCACGAACACACCATCACAACCCAACATACGCATCAGCGCCGCATCAGCAGGCGTGGCGATGCCACCAGCCGCGAAGTTGACCACGGGCAACCGGCCCTGCTCAGCGATGATCGCCAAGATCTCCGCAGGAGCACCGATCTCCTTGCCGTACGACATGAGTTGCGCGTAATCGAGCCCCTTCAGCCGACGGATCTGGTCGTTGAGCACGCGCATGTGCCGCACGGCCTCGATCACATCACCGGTACCCGCCTCGCCCTTCGTGCGGATCATCGCCGCGCCCTCAGCGATACGGCGCACCGCCTCCCCAAGGTCGCGACAGCCACACACAAACGGAACGCTGAACTGCCACTTGTCGATGTGATGGAACGGATCCGCGGGCGTCAGGACTTCTGACTCATCGATGAAGTCCACCCCAAGCGATTCGAGTACCCGTGCTTCGGCCAGGTGACCGATGCGGGCCTTGGCCATGACCGGAATCGAGACGGCCTCTTGAATCGCTTTGACCTTGTTGGGATCAGCCATTCTTGCGACGCCACCGTGCGCTCGGATGTCCGCAGGCACCCGCTCCAGAGCCATGACGGCTACAGCCCCAGACTCCTCGGCGATACGCGCCTGCTCAGCGGTGGTAACGTCCATGATCACACCACCCTTGAACATCTCGGCGAACCCCGTCTTCACGCGATAGGTGCCTTTCTCCATCATTCTCCTCACCTCAAGAGGGGAAAAGTACGTTCCCTGAACGATTATACTTGGGAGACGGATTGTCGCACGGCGGCCCACAAGGCACATCCCCCACAACACGCTGCTCGTCACTCCCTTGCTGACACCGGGCAGCCGAGCGGATACCCTTCGCCCGTGATGGATCACAGAGTGACCTTGCGGCCGCTGACACACGACAACCTTAGGGCGGTGATCCACCTGAGCGATACCCTCACGGAATCCCAGAACAGGTGTGTGGCTACGAACATCGTCTCCGTCGCCCAGGCGTACGTCTCCGACACAGCCTGGGTACGTGTGGTCTACCTCGGGGATGAGATCATCGGCTTCGTGATGCTGGATCTGCATGAACCCGACGTTCCGGAGGAAGACCGCCCGGCGGTGGGCCTGTGGCGCTTCATGATCGGGCGGCCGTGGCAGGGCAAGGGTTATGGGCGACAAGTCCTCGACCAGCTTGTTGCGCACTTCGCCTCCCGGGGCATCCGCTCGATGTACACATCCGTCGTACGCGAGGAAGCTGATGGGCCGTACGACTTCTACATGAAGTATGGGTTCCTCGACACGGGGAAGAAGTGTGACGATGAGGAGATCTTGCGCTTCCCCTTCGCGGGCGAGCCTCGTGATGTTCCGCCTCCGCTACCGGTGGCAGCACTGACACCCCACGTGGCGCTCATCACGGTGTGGGTTGAGGACATGGATGCAATGCAGCGCTTCTACCGCGATGTGCTCGGCCTCGTGGTGAAGGAGGATCACGGAGGCTACATGGAGTTCGAAAACGGCCAGGTCAGGTTCGCCCTCTGCAAGAGGGAGATCATGCGCGGACGAAGCACAGCGTTCGATCTGCCAGGGCAGGGACAACGGTTCGAGCTGGCGTTTCGCTGCGAGGATCCCGAAGATGTCGACGAGGCCTA
>PUMK01000080.1 GCA_003551325.1 Candidatus Acetothermia bacterium
CCGAAGAGGGCATCGACGTGATCCTCGATGCGCAGCCGGTGGAGGCCCACGGCACCGACGGCCTGCTCACACTCTCCGTGCGCACATCTCAGGGCTCCCGCAGCTTCACCGGAAGCCACCTCCTCGTCGCTACCGGCCGTGTACCCAACACCGACCGCCTGAACCTGTCGGCCGCGGGGATCGTGCCCGACGCAAAGGGGTTCATCCCGGTCAACGCGCGGCTTGAGACCTCCGTGCCCGGCGTCTACGCGGTCGGTGATGTGAACGGCGGTCCCGCCTTCACACACATCGCCTACGACGACTACCGCGTGCTGCGGAGCAACCTGCTCGAGGGGGGCACCGCCTCAACGGCCAACCGGCCTCTACCGTACACGGTGTTCACCGATCCGCAGCTCGGGCGCGTCGGTCTGACGGAACGGGAGGCGCATGCGCAGGGACTGGACGTCCGTGTCGCGAAGATCTCAATGCGCGCGGCCGCTCGGGCCCTGGAAACGGACGAGACACGCGGACTGATGAAGGCGGTCGTCGATGCAAAGACGGGGAAGATACTCGGGGCGGCGGTGTTGGCCGTTGAAGGCGGTGAGGTCATGACGGTGCTGCAGATGGCGATGATGGGCAGTGTGCCCTACAGCACCATCCGCGACGGCGTGTTCGCCCACCCCACGCTCTCCGAGTCACTGAACAACCTGTTCGCCAACCTGGAGACGTGACGAAGACGGAGCGCGTTGACAAAGGGAAGAAACGAACGGAACTTCCGGACGGAAGCTACGAGAAGAAAACGGGCGGACCCGTCTTCCCCGGGGGCCGCCCTACACATCTTAGATACGAAACCTAGGTTGCCCTGTCAAGGGGTCGGAGGGGGAGCGGCATGCCGACGGCGACATTCCGGTTCTACGCCGAACTCAACGACTGCCTGGCCCCGCGCGTGAGAGGCCGTTCCTTTGACCACGCGTTCCAGGGAACACCGGCCGTGAAGGACGTGATCGAGGCGCTGGGGGTACCCCATGTCGAGGTTGACCTGATCCTCGTCAATGACCGGTCGGTGCCGTTCGACCATCGGCTGGACGACGGCGACCGGGTGGCCGTATATCCCGTGTTCGAAACGCTTGACGTGGCCACGGTGCAGAAGGTTCGGCCCGAGCCGCTCCGGGAGACGACGTTCCTCGCTGACGCGCACCTGGGGAAGCTCGCCCGCATCCTCAGGTTGCTGGGTTTCGACACCGTCTACGCTCAAGCCCTCGACGATTCCGCGATCGCCGCGCGAGCCGCCCGCGAGCGCCGAATTGTGCTCACGCGAGACCGGGCCCTTCTCAAGCGCAGTGCGGTCCAACACGGCTACTGGGTCCGCTCCGAGGATCCGGAGGCGCAGGCCCGGGAGGTCGTGCAGCGGTTCGACCTCGGGCGTACGGCCCGGCCGTTCAACCGCTGTCTTTCCTGCGGAGCGACCCTGACCCCGGTGGATAAGGATCAGGTGCTCCCCCGCATTCCGCCGCGGGTCCGCGCGTGGCGCGACACGTTTCTCCTGTGCACCGGATGCGCAAAGCTCTACTGGAAGGGGACCCACCACAGACGTCTCAAGACGACGATCGACCGCATCCTCGGGAAGCCTGCCTCGGGGATCAATCAAGGCGAATCCGCGGGTTGAGCCACGCGTAGAGAAGATCCGCCGCCAGGTTCGCCAGCAGCACACCCAGCACCACGACCATGGAGATGACCGTGAGCAGTGGGAAATCACGGCGATCGATGGCGAAGAGCAGCAGCCTTCCCAACCCCGGATAGTTGAACACGTTCTCGATGACGATGATCCCCCCGATGAGCCAACCAAAACTGATCGCCACCACGGTGACGGTGGGAAGCAGGGCGTTGCGAAGGACATGGCGTACCACCACCCGCCTCCAGGGCAAGCCCTTGAGGACCGCCGTACGCACGTAAGGGCGTCTGAGCTCTTCGACAACCTGCGCCCGCGTCAAGCGGGCCACGTAGCCCAGCATGACGAGCGTCGCCGTGAGCGCAGGAAGCACAAGCGACGGAAGCGCTTCGAAGAACGGGGTTCCCGAACGTACAGCTGAGCTCGCGGGGAGCACCCCCAGCACATAAGCGAACACCTGAATCAGTGCCAGGCCGGTGACGAACTCCGGAAGGCCCACCACGGCAAGGGTGCCCACGCTGATGAGCGTATCCACGGGTCTTCCCTCGAACAGGCCTGCCAGCACACCAAGCAGAATGCCCAAGGGCACGGCAACAAGCAGCGTCAGGCCCGCCAGTCTCAGGGAGTTCGAAAGACGACCCAGGACCAACGGTCGGATCTCGGTTCGCGTGCTGTAGGACGTACCCCAATCCCCCGACACGAACCCTGCGAGCCACCGTCCGTATTGCACAGGCACCGGGTCTGAAAGTCCCCACTCGGCGCGAAAGCGCTCCAGCGCAGCGGTACCAGCATCCCGACCCAGCACGATCCGGGCCACGTCCCCGGGCAGGAGCTGCGTTACGGCGAACACGAGCATCGAGGTGAACACAAGCGTCAAGCCCAAGAACGCCAGCCTGCGAAGAAGAAAGCGGCTCATGGTTCCTCCTCGGCGCAGAACCTGGGGCCTGTGAAGCGGAACACGGGACCCTGCATCTTGCAGAGTTCCTCAAGCGCGATATGACAGAGGATTCCGGCATCGGTGTCCGTCGATCTCCATGGCGGAGCCTCCTGTTCGCACACCTTCCCGAGCTTGCGCGGACAGCGTTGCTGGAAGGGGCATCCCGAAGCCGTGTCCCGACTCATGGTGTCGGGGAGCCGCACTTTGGCCTGGGTCGCTTGCGGATCGGCAAGCGGGACAGAGGCAAGCAGCGCCTCGGTGTACGGGTGGTAAGGCGGCGCGAACACTGCCCCCGTAGCTCCCAGCTCCATCAGCCGCCCCCGGTACATCACCGCTACCCGATCGGCCAGGTGTCCCACCACCGCGAGATCGTGGGAGATGAACAGGTACGCCCCACCCTCGCGCTCTTGAAGCGTTCGCAGAAGATTGAGCAGGCTTGCCTGGACGGACACATCCAAGGCGGACGTCGGCTCATCGAGCACGATCAGCTTCGGGCTGGCGGCAAAGGCCCGGGCCAAGGCAACCCGTTGGCGCTCGCCGCCACTGAGTTCGTGGGGGCGACGACCGATGTAGGAAGCGGGGAGTCGAACGAGCTCCAACAGGCCACCTCCTTCCGCCCATGCCTCACCCCGGCGACGCCCGCGAAGCCGCACAAGGGGGCGCGACAGGGTCTCCCCCAGCGAGAAGTGAGGGTTCAGGGCTTCATCAGGGTTCTGGAACACCATCTGCAGCGCTCCGAGCTGTGAGCGCTCGCGTTGGGAGAGCCTGGCCGGTAGAGGCTGCTCGAGAAGCGTGAGCTTCCCGGCATCCGCCACCTCCAGTCC
>PUMK01000043.1 GCA_003551325.1 Candidatus Acetothermia bacterium
GCGTGTCCATGTACTGGTCCTTACGGGAGACCGCGGAGCGAGGGTTGTAGACGTTCGTGAAGACCATGCTGGGGCCGCAGAAGACGTCGTCCTCCAAGGTGACGTTATCGTAGACGGAGACATTGTTCTGGATCTTGACGTTGTTTCCGATTCTGACCCGATTCGCCACGAAGACGTTCTGGCCCAGCGAGCAACGCTCGCCTATGACGGCTCCTCCGCACACGTGGACCCAGTGCCAGACGCGAGTGCCGGTGCCGATCTCGGCGCCTTCGTCGACGATGGCGGAGGGGTGGATGGAACTCATGTCGAGCCCTCTCCAGATCGCAAGGGACTGCCACCCGCTGCGCATTCAGCTCCAACGGATGAGGTCCCGGGTGGGGGTGCCACCGATCGAGTTCCCTTCCCCTCGTTGACTGCCCCGCGCAGGATCGCCTCAAGCTGTCGAGCGTGATCGTCTCTGGAAAACTCTGCCTCCGCAAGGGCTCTCGCATTGGCCCCCATTTCCTCAAGGGACTCAGGCGAATTCACGTAGCTCATCACATTCTCCGCAGCCGTCTTGATGTCCATTGGGTCGACCACAATCCCTGCCCTGTGCTCTGACAGGAGCTTAGCCTGCCACCCACGGTAGTTTATCGCCAGAGGCGTCCCCGAAGACAGGGCGTCGAAGAACTTGTTCGCGGAATTATTCCAGTGGGCAGGTTCATCGATAAACAGGGAAGTCGCCAAATCTGCCGCTGCAAGGATCTTAGGCAGCTCGCGCTTGGGGATTCGCCGCCACATTCGGAAATTTTCCCCCAAGATGCCTGATTTCGTCGCGATCGCTTCCACCTCTTCCCACTCGGCACCATCCCCCACCACAAGGAAGCGGATTTCCGGCGCCCGATCTTTCACTTCGGCTGCCAAGCGAGCAAGGTACGCGACACCGTTGATCCGCCCCAGGGTGCCGGTGTACACGACAAGCGGTCGGCTGCCGATCCAAGGATGCTCACTTCGGAATTCTCTTCGGCCCGAGGGGTCCGGCTTGAAGAGCGTCAGGTCACTCGAGTTGGGGATGACGGAGACCCGGTCGGAAGGAATTCCGCGCGAAGTGACGCCTTCGGCCATACCAGGAGAAAGGGCAACGACGTGTCGGGAACGTTTGTAGGCAATCCATTCCAAGGCTTCAGCACCCTTGATCAACAGTGGATTCGACAGGGCGCCGACTGCGATTGGCAGCTCAGGCCACAGATCCCGAACTTCGAATACCATGGGGCTCCGCCGCCCGAAGCTGGCAAAGATGGCGGGGATTGCGATCGTCAATGGTGTGCTTGTGGCGAACACCACATCGCCATCAATTCTTCGGGCACGCGCCGCGGCTCTCCAAGCAAACCGGAAAAAGGCTCGAACTCTGGCATTGAAACCCATCCGGTTCGAGTACGCATTCGGGAGCCAGTGAACCTGGATTCCACATTCCTCAGTCTCGAACCAGCCCGTCTTCTCGCCCGCCTTCCGCCAAGACGTCACCATGTGCACCTCGTGACCCATCTCGACAAGACGACGGCCGAGTTCGAAGGACCGCGTCCCTCCCGGCATGTCGGGCGTATTGAAGTACTGGTGCAGGTAGGTGATCCTCACCCGGTCAACCCCAGATCATTCAGCTTGCTTGCGATCAGCTCAGCTGACCTTCCGTCTCCGTAGAGTGGAACGGCCGGAGGAATGAAGGCGCCACGAGCGGCGCACGCCGCCTCCACCATTGCGTGAGGCTCCGGCGGAACCAGCCGGTTCACCCCCGCATCTACGAGTTCCGTCCATTCCGTTGAGTCCCTGACCGTGACACAGGGCGTCTCAAAGAAGTAGGCTTCCTTTTGGAGCCCACCTGAGTCGGTGACTACGACGGAGGCATGTTGCAGGAGCCAAACCATCTCTGCGAACCCTGTGGGTTCGATGGCCTCCAGCCTCGGCTCGATACCCTCCCGCTTCAAGGCAGCCTTGGTGCGTGGATGAAGTGGGAGCACCACGGCTGCCACCTCCCGATGGATGCGTTCGAGACCGGCAAACACGCCACGGAGACGCTCCGGATCATCCGTGTTCTCTGCGCGATGAATCGTCGCAAGGACAAACCCTTCACGGTTCTCGGCCACCTCCACAGGCGGCTTCGCGTAGGGTCTGCACATGAGCGAGGCATCCAGCATCACATCGCCCGTTCGGATCACCGTGTGCTCTGCCCCACTCACTCCCTCACGCGTCAGGTTCTCGATCGCCTTGTCCGTCGGTGCGAACAGGAGGGTGCTCAGATGGTCCGTCAGGACTCGGTTGACCTCCTCGGGCATACGGCGGTCGAAGGAGCGGAGACCTGCCTCGACATGCGCTACCGGGATCTGGAGCTTCGAGGCCGCCAATGCACCAGCCAGGGTGCTGTTCGTATCACCGTACACGAGCACCACATCCGGCTGCTCATCAATCAGAATCGGTTCGATGGCTTGAAGCATGCGACCGGTCATCTCCCCATGCCCCCCGCCGTTGATGTCCAATTGGAAATCCGGCGGGCGCATGCCCAGCTGCTCGAAGAAGAGCTCGGACATGGCGTGATCATAGTGCTGACCGGTGTGGATCATGACCTCCTCAAGGCCATCCACACGAACGATCGCCTTGGAGACCGGTGCCGCCTTGATGAACTGCGGGCGAGCGCCCACGATCGTCGCGATCTTCACAGTCGTGCCTGTGCTTTGAGTGATTGGTAGAGGTCAAGCAAGCGCGAGGCCTGAGATTCCCAGTTGTATTCGCGCTCGACTGCTTCCCGTCCGTTGTTTCCCATGGCGCGGGCCTCCTCCGGGTTCGAAACCAGTCGGTCGATGGCTTGGGCGATTGCCCGTGGGTCTGTTGGATCGACGCATATGCCACAGTCTTCGGTCTCGACAAACCCTTTCCAGAGTGGAAAGTCAGATGCAATCACGGGGACCCGAGCGCTCATATACTCGAACATCTTCGTCGGATAAGCCTCCCTGTATGCGGGGGTTCCGCGAAGTGTTACCAGCCCTGCAACAACTCTCGCAAGAAGCCTTCGGACACCATCGCGGTCCAAAAAGCCCAGTGCTTCGACTCGCTCCCAACCTCCCAAGCGGGAGAGGGTGCCTTGGAGTTGATTTGAGGGGGGTGGCCCGGCGAGAAACAGAGTGGTGTCTGTCTCAGTGTGCCAAAGCGCAGTCACCATTTCCACCACCCCCCGCCCGGGTGAGATCCCTCCGACATAACAAACACCGTCCCGGGGGTGCTCGCTTCCGTTGGTGGTCAGCAGCTCATCTCGTCGCGGAAAATTGGCAACGCAAAGGACGTTCGAGTGAACCTCCCGGTAGCGGTCGGCGATGCTAGGAGTAGCAGTCACCACCGCATCGACCTTCGAGATCAACCGGGACTCAAGTCCCGCATAGC
>PUMK01000056.1 GCA_003551325.1 Candidatus Acetothermia bacterium
CCAACAGGGTGATGAAGTCCCTGCCCCGCAGATCCGTTGCTGCCATGTCGCCTCCTGTTTGTCGGTCTCACCCGACGTCATCCGTGTTGCCCGATTGTGTCGGTTCTGAGTACCGACCCCCATCGGAGCTCCGAAACGCGTACGTACGCTTGTATGTTGCTCAACGCACTTGCTGCGGTCACGCGGCAACATTGCCTTGCAGGTTGTGGACAGCCTCGCGCCTTGCGCTGCGGTCCTCGGATTGGTACAGCCCGGGGTGTCGGCGCACCGCGACATCCCATCGTCTCTGTCGGTTGTGGCGGTGATGTCGTTCCCGTCAGCTCCGGACGACCTGCGTGCCGGCCTGTCCATCGAGCGCTTCTCCAGCCTGACTTAGCGATGAGATGACCGCTCGCTCTCCTCCCGCCTCGACGAATCGAATCGCTGCTCTCACTTTCGGTTCCATGGAGCCCTTGGCGAAGTGCCCTTCCTCCATGTAGCGTTTGGCTTCCTCGACGGTCATCGTGCTCAACGCTTTCTCTTCCGGCTTCCCGTAGTGGAGCTTCACCTGGGGCACGTCGGTGAGGATGAGCAGCACCTGGGCCCCCACATCCTCTGCCAGCCGCTCGCCAGCCAGGTCTTTGTCGATGACCGCCTCCACGCCTCTATACTGACCGTTCTCCCTGACCACGGGGATGCCGCCACCCCCCGAGGCGATGACAATGGCACGGTTCTTCACCAGGATACCGATAAACTCCTTCTCCACAATGCTGACCGGATCCGGAGACGGCACGACCCTGCGCCAGCCCCGGCCAGCGTCTTCCACCACGTCCCAACCCATGCGCTCGTTGAGTTCCTCAGCTTCCACAGCGGTGTAGAAAGACCCTACAGGTTTGCTGGGGTTCTGAAAGGCCGGGTCGCTCTTATCTACCAGCACTTGGGTGACCACGGTGGCCAGGGGGATATCGCCCTTCCCGCGTGCGTCCAAGATGTTGTGCAGGCATTGCTGCATCATGTACCCGATGAGGCCCTGTGTCTGTGATCCGCAGGCATCCATTGGCATCGGGGGCACGGACTCCTTGGCAGCCTCTTGCTGAAGCAGGATGCTGCCCACTTGGGGCCCATTGCCATGGGTGATGACCAGACGCCACTTTCCGGACAGCACCATCTCAGCCAGCTGTTCGCAGGTGCCGTACACGCTGGACATCTGTTCCTCTAGAGTCCCTTTCTGCCCTCGCTGCAGGATGGCGTTTCCGCCGAGTGCCACGACTACGGTTTTCTTTTCCATGGGTGTTCTGCTCCTCCTTTGGAGATTAGGCTTCATACACACGCTTCATACGATGCCAATGCGCCTTCATCATCCGAGCTGCGCGGGCGCTGTCCCGCTCGAAAACTGCCTCCAGGACTTGGGCGTGCACCTCCACGACTCTGCGCCAAGCACGTACGCTGTTCACATAGTGATTGCGGGTGAACTCCCGGTACACTTTCTGTTCCATGGTGCTGATGAGTGGAACCAGCACTTGGATGAGCAAGTTGTTGTGGGTGGCCTCAATGAGGGTTCGATGGTACGCCATGTCGTGGACGATGTATGCGTCGAAGTCCTCAGGCCTGGCAAGCTGCTCCATGTACTCGTGGATGGACTGGAGTTGCTTGAGATCGTCATCGTTACGGGCCTGGGCGGCCAGGGCAGCCGCCGGGGGTTCGAGCGCCCCCCGGGTTTCGATGATCTCCCGGCAACACTCTTCGGTCTCCAGGAGGGTCAAGGGTTCAGTTCCATCGTCCTCAGAGGGGATGCGCCGCACGAAGCTGCCGCGTCCTGGGCGGGCGTCCACCACCCCCACCGCTTCCAGTGCAGCCAACGCTTCTCGTACCGATGGTCGGGATACCCCCATACGGTCTGCCAACTCCTTCTCGGAGGGGAGACGCGCGCCGACGGGAAGCGAACCGCTCTCGATCAACTCGATGATGCGCTGTGCGACAACTGCGGATACCTTGCGCTGTTGTACAGGTCGCAGCAGTTCGGGCTGATCGAGCGGTTCTTGTTTGGCAGTCATGCTGTCTGACAGTGTAGCTCAGTGAGTCCCCCCCTGGCAAGCGCGGCGAGGCTGGCTACCATGTCGCTGCCATGGAGTCGGCGATGGGAAGAAGGCACCAGTCGTCGTGCACACGGAATGCGCCGGGAGAGGAAGCCAGTGATCGGGCGTTCTGACGGGTTGCCGCATGCCTCGGTTGCCACGTTCGAACTGGGCAATGCCCTTGGTGAATGGGGATGTCCCGTCTGCCGCGTGACGCGCAGGGCTGCCGAGCGCTGGGTGTGGACGCTCCTCTATGAGCACAGTGGCGATCCGGCAGTTCATCAAGCCATGGCGGAGACAGGCGGAGTGTGTGCCGCCCACGGCGATCTTGTGCAGCGTGTGGTGGCAGGCCGTCAGCTGGCTTCGTCAGGCGCAGTGGCGCGTCTCTACCACACGGTTGTGGACGCAGTGCGTCAGCGCCTGGACGAAGGTTCACGCAAGGTCTCCGGCTCTCGCTGTCCGCTTTGTGTGCGGGAGCAGGAGATGGGAAAGCATGCAGCGGGGATCCTTGCTGAGGCCTTGAAGGACGTTGCATGGCAGGAGGCGTATGCCGAATCCGACGGTGTCTGTCTACCTCACTTGGAACTGTGTCTGGCGGCCTTGCGCGGCCGTCAGAGGTCCTGGCTACGACAGGATGCCCGGCAGCGACTTGACGCCTTGCAGTACCGGCTGTCGGAGTACTGCCGCAAACAGCGTTACGATGTGGATGCGTGCATCACGGATGAGGAAAGCGATTCCTGGAACGAGGCTCTGTGGCGTGTTGGTGGGATGTGGTCTGACACGTTGCTGGTGCGGGACGACCACTAAGGGGCCGCACGCTGCGTGTGGATGATCCCTCCTCCCAACACCTCCATCCCGCGGTAGAAGACCGCTGCCTGCCCGGGTGCCACTGCGCGAACCGGGGTCCGAGGGTGTACCCAGGCGACGTCTTCCCACAGCTCGACTGCTGCAGGTACCGGACGTGTGCGGTAGCGCACTTGCAGTTGGGCCCGGAATGCTCGTGCGGGTGGTCCTCCACTGGGCCAGCGAAGCTGACCGACGGTCATGCTGGAGACGAAGAGCGCGCTCTCAGGGCCGACGATTACCGTGTTGGTCTGGCTATCCAGGCGTACCACGTACAGGGGTTCGTGCCAGGCCAGACCGAGTCCCTTCCGTTGTCCGATGGTGTAGTGGCCGAGACCCCGGTGGGTACCGAGCTTCCTACCTGACACATGCTGGATCGGCCCTGGTTGCGCGGTCGGCAGCAGGGTGTCAAGGCCGTCCGGCGCGAAGCAAAGGTCCTGACTCTCGGGCAGCCGCGCTGCAGTGAGCTTCAGCGCGTTGGCCAACGCGCGGATCTCCTGTTTCG
>PUMK01000002.1 GCA_003551325.1 Candidatus Acetothermia bacterium
GGACCCGTGATGATGGACAATCGAGTGATGTGATGGACGCACAGCTTGTCATGACGCTGGCCGTGATTCTGGTCACGATGGTGCTGTTGCTCAGCGACCGTCTGCGACCCGATGTGATCGCGTTGGCTGTTGTGGTTGCACTCGGTGCCCTGGGTGTGCTCTCGCCGGAAGCAGCGCTTTCCGGGGTCAGCAGCCCGGCAGTGATCACGATCCTGTCGATCTTCATCCTGGCTGAAGGTCTGAACCGCACTGGCGTTACGCAGCAGGCTGGTCGGCTGTTGATGCGGTACGGAGGGCAGAGCGAAGGCCGATTGGTTGTCGTTGTGATGGTGGCCGGTGCCTTCTTCTCCTTGTTTATGAACAACATCGCGGCTGCCGCGGTGTTGTTGCCTGCGGTAAGCGCAGCTGCCCGGCGAGCGAATGTGAAGCCCTCCAGGGTTCTTATGCCGCTGGCGTTCTCCACGATGTTGGGGGGGATGGCGACGCTGCTGACCACGATGAACATCGTGGTCAGCAACCTCCTCCGTGATCACGGTTATCCCGGCTATGGGTTGACGGACTTTGCGTTGATGGGACTCCCCATCGTCGGGGTGGGGGTCGTGTACATGGCGCTGTGGGGGAGGAGGCTCCTGCCATCGCGCTCTCCCGACGAGGGGATTGCTCCCCGGACGCGTGCGGAAGGGGATCTCCTGGATGTATACCGGATGGGTGAGCGGTTGTTCCGGGCTAGGGTCCCCAGAGGGTCTTTCCTTGTGGGGAAGCCGATTGCACGCAGCACGTTCCGGGAGACGTACGGGCTCACCGTGGTTGCTGTGGAGCGAAGGGGACAACGGCTTACGAGCCCTCTTCCGGACACCGTACTGCAGGAGGGTGATATCGTCCTCCTGGAAGGCGACGTGGAGGTGTTCCGGCGTCGTGACCGGGAGCCGCTCCTGGAGATCCTGCCTGCGCGGTCGTGGAGGGAGCGGGACCTCGAATCCACCAAGACCGTGATCGTGGAGGCGATGCTGGCACCACGGTCAAGCCTGATCGGAAGAACGCTCAGAGAGGCGCACTTCCGGCACAAGTACGGGATGACCGCGTTGGCCGTCTGGCGTGCGGGGGAGCCGATCCGCGAGGGGCTGCCCGACGTGACGCTCGAGTTCGGTGACGGTCTTCTGCTGCAGGGGCCGCGCGATCGTCTCCGCGTGCTCGATGAGGAACCCGATGTCATCCTTCTCAGCACGGAGAAGGAGCTCGCTCCGGCGGGTCGGAAGGCCGGGATTGCGGCCGCCATCATGGTGGGGACGCTGGCGGTTGCCGCTGCGGCTCCGTTGCCCTTGGGACCCGTGATGCTGGCAGGGGCACTCATCATGGTCGCCGTGGGCGCGCTGAACATGGATCAGGCGTATCGCGCTGTTGATTGGCGCAGTGTGTTCTTGGTGGCAGGCATGCTCCCGTTGGGTCTTGCCATGGCGCGCTCGGGTGCGGCAAGCCTTATTGCTGACGGGGTCATCGGCTTCTTGGGCCCTGCGGGGCCGGTCGCACTCATGGTCGGTCTGTATGTCCTTGCAGTGGTGTTGACCCAAGCTCTGACCGGGCCAGCAGTGGCGGCGGTCATGGCGCCGATCGCCATCGAGACCGCACTCCACACAGGGCTCAACGTGCAGTCACTGGCCATGGCTGTGACGCTGGCGACGTCGATTGCCTTTCTGTCGCCGCTTGGTCACCCGGTCAACGTCCTCGTGATGGGGGCGGGAGCGTACCGCTTCCGGGACTACGCCCGCGTGGGCTGGCCCCTGGCGGTACTCCTCTCCGCGGTGATCTTGCTGCTCTTGCCTGTGGTTTGGCCGCTGAACTAGGCTTGAGCGTCGTGCCGCGTTCAACGATCAGCCGTCCTGTGTCGTCACGTGAGGCTACCGTTGTAGCATTGTCCTCCCTTGTCCGGCAACCTGCCCGCCAGGTATCTTGGTGAACGATGGTTGAACAGGGAGCACTTCTGGAACGCGCACAGGGGCTTCTCGCTCCGTTCCACGAGGCCGTAGCGGACCCTGCAGAGGCCCAGGCTGCTGTGTTGAGGGGGCTCCTTGCCACCTACGCGCGTACGCAGTATGGCCGCGACCACGGAGCTGAGCAGATCACCACGATGCGTGAGTTCCGTGAGGCGTTCCCCGTGGTCACCTATGTGGAACTCCGACCCATCATCAAGAAGGTGATGGGGGGTGAGCACGGCGTGCTCCTCGACGAGGATCCGATCGGCTGGGCCATCACAAGGGGAACCACAGCAGACGAACAGAAGTTCATCCCCATGACGCCTCACGATCTTCGGCTGAGGGTCAGCGCCGCGCGGGCCATGATGCAGTACATTGTAACGGCCCGCGCTTTCGACCTTCTGACAGGCGTCAACCTGAACCTCAACTTCCCGTCGGTTGTCGGTGCTGTGCAAGCCGGCGACCGAGAGGTCAGCTATGGTTACAGTTCGGGTATCTACGTGAAGCACGTATCCGCGTCCACGCCGATCCGTTCCTTGCCCACACAAGACGCCATCGACGCGCTTGGTGGGGGCAAGACACTTAAGGACTGGGAAGCCCGTTTCGCGCTGGCCTATGACCAGTGCAAGGACGAAGACGTAACGCTGTTGGGCGGTGTCGCGCCCACTGCGCTAGCGTTTGGTCGTTACCTAAAGCGTTCTCACCGTGTGTACCCCAAGGATCTGTGGCACGTGCGTGTGCTCACGTTGGGTAGCGTCCCGGGGATCAACACCCGGCTGGCGCCGGCATTGCGGGCGATGTACGGACGGAAGGTGGTCATCCGGGAAATCTACGGTGCCACCGAGGGCATGTTCGGCCAGCAGATGGACGAGCAACGCGGCTGGATACCTAACTACGATCTCTTCCTGTTCGAGGTTCGTACCCGGCGCGGTGTGAAGCTTCTCCACGAGATGCGCCCCATGGAGATGGGA
Organism: Candidatus Acetothermia bacterium; assembly: GCA_003551325.1. GTDB lineage: Bacteria > Bipolaricaulota > Bipolaricaulia > Bipolaricaulales > Bipolaricaulaceae > B1SED10-245. The sequence goes on from PUMK01000002.1 coordinate 2,942, forward strand.
AGTCTCATCGTGTCCACACCTATCCTTTCACGCTACGAGATCGGCGATCTCATCCTTGCGCTACGGCCGCCGTATTTCCGGTGCATCGGACGTACCCGGTGGTGGACGCCGCTCGAGTACCTGTGGGGTGAACTTTCGAGCCTGAACTTCGGCCGCCTATGATGTTGCCTTGTTCCGCCTGGACTAGGGTCAGAACGGTCCAGTGCGCCGCCGCGTAATCCCCTGGATGAGGACGACAAGGCCCGCACCGATCAGAAGGGCTGGCCAGACAAGGCTCAACCCGAACAGCGACTGCAGTCCGACCCCGAGGAACACCAGACCAAGGATCGCGTTGCCGCCGATGGCTTTCCGACGCGCAGGTGACAACAGTCGGATCAGGGCCTCCATGAGCAGGATAGCACCCACACCGGACATGATCACGGCCCAGGTGCTCCACCACGCGAACCGATCCGCCAAC
>PUMK01000084.1 GCA_003551325.1 Candidatus Acetothermia bacterium
TCACGAACCTCTATGGATGGATGGCGGATTGTCCCGTGATAGGGCCGGTGTACTTCCCTGACGGGCTTCTCCCTGCCGTTGGTTCGACCTTGGTCCAGGAGGATCTGGCGTACGCGCTTGGGTTGATCGCGGAAGAGGGACCGAAGGTCTTCTATCGTGGGGAGATCGCGGACGCCATTGTGGAGACAACCGGTGGCTGGGTTCGCCACCAGGATTTGCAGCGCTATGCGGCGATCATCCGCGAGCCAGTGATCTCCGACTACCGTGGGTACACTGTTATCGGGGCGCCCCCGATCGTCGCTGGCGTGAAGATCGCGCAGACGTTGAATATGCTTGAACTCTACAACATGGCTGACTTCGATGGGTGGGCGGATCCCATGGCGGTGCACATCATGTCCCAGGCGATGCTCCTTGCCGATCAGGACCGCTTGGCATACGTTACCGACCCGGATTTCTTTGATGTCCCCGTCGCGGGACTCATCTCACAGGAGTACGCGGTGGAGCGGGCACAGCTCATTGACCTGGAGCAGGCGATCTCGCCGCCCTGGTCAGCGCCTGTTGGTGATCCACACGCGTACATGAGCACGACCGAGCCAACGGGGATGCTTGATCCTGAGGAGTCCGTCTCCACCACCCAGATAAGCGTGCTGGACGCAGACGGCAACGCTGTGAGCTTGACACAGACCATATCGGCCTTCTGGGGTTCTCGGGTCATGATCGACGGTTACGGGTTCATCATGAGCAACCATCTGACGCAGTTGTCGAGCGATCCCGACAGCTTGAGCGCACTCGCACCCTACAGGCGAACACGCACGGTCATAGCCCCGACGATCTTGCGGTACCCGGACGGCAACGTCTACATGGTCATCGGAACGCCAGGTGCCGGACGGATCCCATCGACGATCATCTGCACGATCGTCAACGTGATCGACTTCGGCATGTCCCTCGAAGATGCCATCATGGCACCCAAGATCTGCAGCCGCCCGGGCTTCCTGGAGCTTCGCATGGAGGGGGGATACCCCGAGGAGACGATCCAAGCGCTGGAAGCTCTCGGACACAGCATACGCGTCCATGGAGAGCTTGACCTCTTCTTCGGCGGCGTCAACGCGATCATCGTCGATGAAGACGGAGTGATCACGGGCGTCGGCTCATTCCGCCGCGACGGAGCGGCGGCGACGCCTTAGCACCGGACCCGCGAGGGACCTGCTGCGCGCTGCGCGGCGGGTCCCTCGTCAGATCAAGGAGGGGGAGGATGCGGAGAATAAGCCTGGTATTGGGGCTCTTGGTGGTCGTATCTGTGTTGGCAGTGGCCGCAGAAGATACACCCGAGCTTATGGAGCCACCGTTTGGCCAACCGGCCATCATCACCTCCATCGGCCAAGCCGGTGGAGCGTTGCAGGCCAGAGTACTGGCTGACAGGGCAGGCATCGAGCATCTCTATGACCAACGAGTGGAGCTGGAGGTGCTTGTGGAAGGCGGCACCCTCATCATCGTGCTCGGCGCCAGCGGCAAGGGGCTCGGCGCAGCCGGAGTGGATATCGACGATGAGATGTCATGGGCACAAGAGCTGGTAGACAAGGCACGAGAGCTGGGCATGGCGGTCATCGCGATGCACCTCGAGGGCGACCCGCGACGTGGAGACATGTCGGATCGGATAATCGAACACTTCACACCTCAGGCAGACTACATCGTGATCAACGAGGCAGGTAACGAGGACGGCCTGTTCACCCAACTCGCCGAGGAGTACGAGATCCCCATGGAGAGCGACGACACCACGCTGGGTCTGGTGCCGATCATCGCGGAGTTGTTCGGCGTCGAGGAGTGAGGCTAGGATGATAGCTAGATCGCTGTTATCCTTTGGAAGTGCAGCTTCCGTGCGGCGGGGGGGGATGGTCCTCCTCGCCGCATTCTTGCTGATGCCGCTCTGCGGCACTGCAGCAGAGCACGACATCCGTCACGGCCCCGGTGTCACGGAAGTGCTGGCACTGAGCGCGTACCACGGGCCATTGACTGGCACCCCTGGGGACACCCCGGTGTACCTGCTCGAGGGAACTGAGCCTGGAGGAACAGTCCTGATCCTTGGGGGATCCCATGCCGGCGAGATCGCTAGCGTCATGGCTGCACTGCTGATTGTCGAGCAGGCCCAGGTGAGCGCGGGACGTGTGTTCGTCATCCCGCACGCGAACAACAGCGCTGCCTGGAACAGCGAAGGATTGACAGAAGATGGCCCTCGCACCCTTACGTTCACCAACCCGGACGGAGAAGACCGGGTGTTCGCTTACGGCTCTCGGCTGACGGATCCGGATCATCAGGAGCCTGACGAGGAGGTGTTCGTCCATTACCCCTCCGGCATGGAACTGCCAGGACACGAAGCGCGCAACCTGAACCGGGTTCACCCCGGTCGGGCTGACGGCACGCTGACACAGCAGATGAGCTATGCCCTGTTTGAGTTGGTGCGCCTGGAGGGTGTGGACATCATGATCGACATGCATGAGGCACCGCCGACTTCGCGGCTCGCCAACATGCTCATCAGCCACCCGCGCGCCCTGGACGTGGCAGTCATGGCCGTGATGCACCTTGAACTGCTGGGCATCCGTCTGGGCGTGGAGGCCTCGCGACCGGAGTTCTTCGGGTTGAGCCATCGGGAGTTCGGCGATCACACGGATGCACTGGGATTCCTGATTGAATCGCCCAATCCTGCGCAGGAGTCGATCGGCCGACGAGGCGATCCGGTGCACGACCCGGACAACCCGCTGACACATCGCGTGCGCCTTCAGCTCCTCACGATCAGTGAACTCCTCAGTGCTCATGCAATGTTGACGCCAAAGTGGGCGGTCTCATTTGACTTCCCATTCTCGATGGATGAGCTGCTTACCGCCCCGCTAGGGGCTTTCCTCAGGTAGCTGGGATGCCTCCCGAGGCGTGGCCCTTCCTCGCGATGGTGGCGACCTTTGTGGTCGGCACATTTGCCATCCGCCTGCCCGTGGCTGTGGCGCTACTGGCCGCTTCCGTCATCGGGGCACTCGTTGGCGGAGCGGGCATCCCGCTACGCCACTTGGTTGAAGGGGGCATGGGCTTCCTCGACGTCATCCTCATCATCGCCGCAGCCATGGTGTTCATGAGGCTCGTCCAGGCCTCGGGCATGCTGGACACACTGGCACACCACATGATCCGGGCATTCCGAGACCGGCCGGCGGTGCTGTTGGTTGCCATGATGCTGTTCACCATGTCAGCGGGGATGATCACGGGGTCGTCGACCGCAGCAGTCTTGACAACTGGGGCGATCGTAGCACCGGCGTTCATCGCCATGGGGCTCTCACGCGAGCGCACCGGGGCTGTGATCGCTGTGGCCGGGATTCTGGGGATGATCGCCCCCCCGGTGAATATCCCTGTCA
>PUMK01000133.1 GCA_003551325.1 Candidatus Acetothermia bacterium
CTCCTCCACACGATCCCGAACGGCGCAAGCAGACGCCAGCTGGAGCGCATCCCCCGCTCTCAGCGGATGGCGCTCCACGAGCGCAACCGCCTCCTGGCAGAGGGGGTCCGACATCTCCACCACCAAGAACCTCCCCCAATCCTCGTCCAGCGAGGAGATAAGGTACTGATGCTCGGCTTGGGTCAGATCACCCTCTCGGAGCTTACGTGCAAACGCACCGCGAGCCTCCACGTACGTGAGACGGCTCGTTGCCACAACCGACGCCCGAGCTACGGCACCGCTTACCTCGGGGGTTCCCCTCTCCTCGGCGTACAGCTTCAGCAGGGCGCTCGTATCGAGGTACAAGATCATCGTCTGTCTTCTAGAGCAAGCTCCGACAGCGGACGTCCGGCAACCTTAGCCGGCTTCGTAGATCCCCGTGGCTTCCCCCCCGACCAGGCCGCCTCTCCCGCCTGGACCATGGCCAGGATTCCGGGGTCCACTGCCCGCTGTTTCCCCGCCGGCGTGATGAGGGCGATCAACTCACCGCGATCGGTCACCTCGAGGCATTCCCCCTCCTTCACGCGGCGCAGGTACTCGCTCAGCCGATCGCGCAGCTTGCGCACTCCGACTCTCTGTGGCATCCCCACGAACCTCCTGCGTCCATGTGGTCACAGTATCTCCCCATGACGCCACATCTACAAGGAGAGGGTCGCGAGGGAGAAGGATGATCCACAAGCCACAAGCTACCTACCACCATTCCCATGACCCTTGACTCTGGACTCTTGACCCGTGACCCCCGACTCTCGACCGATCGGGCTTGTCCACGACGAGTTCGGCACAGACGCGCTAAGCCGCTGCGGGATGGTGTTCCCACAACTCACGGGTCTTCTGCCGTTGGTCACAAGCCCAGTGTCTGAAGAGCAGCGAAGGCGTATAATCAGCAAAGCAGAAGACAGAGGGAGGTTCTCATGACAGTGGCAGAGCGGCGTCTCCAAATCGGAAAGCGAGGGACGGTGACGCTTCCGGCAAGCCTGCGGAAGCGGTACAATCTTGATTCCGGCGATGCGCTGACGGTGGTCGACTTGGGTGGGGTCTTCGTCATGACCCCTGAGGTATCTGTCGTCTCCAAGATCGCCGATGAGGTCAAAGCGCTGCGCGACTCGGCCGACGTCACCCTCGATGATCTCCTGGGAGGGCTAGACGAAGAGCGCAGGACCTTCTATGCTGAACGGTACGGGATGGTTGACTAAGCCACGTGTCTACATCGACACGGATGTGCTGATCGCCGCTTGCGCTTCCCGAGGGGGAGCAAGCCACGTCATCGTCAAGCTGGCGGAACTCACCCTGGTCGAGGGCCTGATCAGCGAGGCGGTTCGTGTGGAGGCCGAGCGAAACCTCCTGAAGAAGCTCCCCCAAGTGCTGCCGGCCTACAGGGCGCTCGTACGGGCAGCTAAACTCCACGAAGTGCCCTTGCCGTCGGCCAGTGAGCTCGCCCACTACCGGGGGCAGGGCGATCCGAAGGACCTGGTGCACCTGGTTGCAGCGTGCAAGGCAGGCTGCGCTTTTCTCGTCACGCACAACATCAGACACTACAGTCCCGCTTCCGGAAGCCCTGAGGTTCTCACGCCGGGAGAACTCGTCCGCCGGATTCGCGCCCAGTTCGCATCACTGAGCAGATAGAGCTCCTGACCCACTCCAGACGTCTCCCGCATCCGTCGGAGCTTGTCTGCGACGTTCACGGGTTCTGTTCACGCCAACACATTCGACGTCCCAAACGAGCTGGGACGCTGCCACCAACGAGGTTGCTGTTCCCAGAGGCCACGAACCACTGGCCACACGCTGCTTGAACCAACAGGACCGTTTGAACCAAGCGAACCACGCAATCCCTACGAGACGCTGCTGCAGCCCCCGGCCGCCGGGCACGCTAAGATCGTCACTGGGAGGACACGGATGACAGCGTCAACACGTGTCAGCATTCGGCTGGACGATGACACCCGGCGCGAGGTGCAGAACCTGGTTGCCGAGGAGAAACGCTCCAAGAGCGCAGTGCTTCGCGAACTCCTGCAGGAGGCGGTGCGCATGCGGCAGTGTCCTGGGATTGTCTTCGTGGGCGGCCCTACGGGCAGACGGCCGGTCATCGCCGGGTCGGGCCTGGAAGTGTGGGAGGTGATCGCCACCTACCGGGCCTGCAGCGAGGATTACGGCAAGCTGCGTGAGGTGTACGACTGGCTTACGCCCTTCCAGCTGCGGAGCGCGCTGGCCTACGGGCAGCTCTATCCTGAGGACGTTGCCGAAGAGATCGAGCGGCAGGAGCAGCTGACTGAGGAAGAGGCACGTCGGCGTTATCCTCATCTGGTTCCGGGCCGGGATGTCTACGCCTAGCGATGAAGCTGTACCTGGATGAGGACATGAGCCCCAAGGTCGCCCACGCCCTACGACAACGCGGACACGACGTGCTCTGCGCGCACGAAGCAGGAAACGATGGTCTCAGCGACGACGCCCAGCTACGCCACGCTGCCGAGCAGGGACGGCACCTTGTGACCTACAACCGCCGTGACTTCCTTGCGGTAGCCGACCCGTGGTTCCGTATGGGAAAGAGCTTTCCAACAATCTTGCTCCTCACGGAGGGCCGCTGTCCTCGACACGAGATAGGAGCCCAAGCTGCCGCGCTCGAATCGCAAATCGCCAGAGCCGCGGGCGATCCGAATCTCACAAGCTGCGTGATCTATGTGTAGAGGGTAGCGTCGGCCTTGTGTCTGACGTTCACGGGGTTTGTGCCCGCCGTCTTCTTCGGCGCAGAGGAGCTGCGCCGCTTGACTCGGGGTAATGGGCCCAGGCGTTATCCCGCTCCTCACCCCCCCCATGCCGACGAGAGCTGGTCGAAGTACTGGAGGAGTGCCTTCTAGTCAAGCTCAAAGACCATGATCCTATCCCGCCGGTCGGCGGCGTGAAGCTCGGACTTGCGGAAGCGGCCGGGACCCAGACACAGAAAAGAGGACGCAGAACACAGGAAAACCACCATGGGGGAGAGACCTTTCTTCATCAGGGCTGAAGGGGATGAAGATGCTCGGGTGTGGGTTGCCACCAGTGACGACGTCCCCGGACGCGCTTCCTGGCCTGCCCCTGCTCCCCCTGCATTCCGCATGCACATCTGCCTCACACGGTATACGCAGCGCGGTGTTGTCCAGGGAGCTTGGACCTGTCATGCAGGACGTGAATACTTATCATTCAGTCCATGAATGATATGCAGATCGCGCGCCACGCCTATGCCCCTCTGATCCATCGGCTGTCCCAGATGCCGGTGGTGGTGACCGGCGCCCGGCAAACAGGAAAGACAACCCTGGCACGGATGGTGGACAGCGGTGAACGTCGCTTTCACTCCCTGGATGACCTCGATACGC
>PUMK01000255.1 GCA_003551325.1 Candidatus Acetothermia bacterium
AAGCGCGTCGTACCAACCGTGTGCCCGCGCGCTCTCACAGAGCGTGTGTTCGAAGAGTACGCTGACGATCAACCCGGTCATCCCCGCAGGGGCCAAGGTAGCGTCTTTGAGGACAGGGATGGATATTTCGCAAGTTGTAGACGCAACGTAGCGTCGGATCCAATCTTCGGCCTTGGCTCGGAACGCTGCTTCCCCTTTCGAATCCACATTCTCAAGTAGGTTCTTCAGCTCCGCGTGGATTCCCGCACCTACGCCTTCGCGAGACGGCGTGTAGAAGAAGTGTCCGTTCGCCTTCGCGGCGAACCATGCGGGTTCGGTATCTGCGGCCACGTAAAGCGTGAACACGCTGTCGCCGCCTGTAGAGGCATCGAGCAGAGCCGATCGCTCGCGGGCTGTCCTCCGGACACCCGCTTCCGGGAGTGCATCGATGTCTATGGCGCGGTACAGCGTCTTGAGGTCTGCGGCCCACACCAGTTTTCGGTAGGTGCGAACGGTTCCATCTTCGTCGGTGACCGTATGCGCCACCGGGTTCACTGCTGTGATCCGACTGTTCTTGTGGATCGCGACGCCTCGCTCTTGGCAGTATGTCTCCACGGCCCGTGGCAGCGTGCCCGTGCCTCCTTTGGGGTAGACATAGTCGAGATACAGGCTGAAGTAGCTCAGGGCGAAGAACGACGGGGTCTTCTTGAAGAAGTGCTGACTGATGATGTCGATCAGGGAGCGCGATGGCGTGAGCGTTGCCAGGTATTCGTCCACCGGCATCGCCATCCGGTTGATCCTGCCGATGGTAAGCAGAAACTTGCCAAGCCAGGGCAGGAGTTCCCTGAACAGGTAGTTCCGATCGCGCCGAAGATCCTTGAAGGCAGGGTTCTTGACGCCGTAGAGCACATCCATGTGCCCCATCACCCTCTTCACAACGTCAATGATCTTGGCAACATCCTGGCGGCTCTCCGGGTAGAAGTGCTCAAGCAGAGCCTGGTAGCCGGCGAGGTCATCGCGAGACTCTACGGGAACCACGAAGTCCTCGATCCCGATGGATACAGGACTCTTGACGAACTCAAGCGAGATACCCAGCGCCTCGAGCATCGGGAAGATAATGCCCGCGTCCTCAAGAGCTCGGATGCCGGCATCCCAGACGAAGCCGTCGCGCTCGAAAGCGTTGATCAAACCTCCAAGAACGGCTTCCTTCTCGCACAGAAGGACACTGCATCCCGCGCGCGCGGCGAAGGCGCTTGCGGTAAGCCCAGCCATGCCGCCGCCCACAACGATCAGGTCATGGACTTCTCTGTCATCGCTCATCATCGCCACCGCCATGACCGAGCATCTACGCCAACCGAGCAAGCCGCAAGCTCTCTTCCCACACGATACGACCGACCGACCTGTCCAGAGCATGCGGTGCGGGCTTCTCCATATGCGTAAGATTGAAGTACTTGCCGCTTACACCCGCCAGTTCAACGGCCGTGGCTAGGTAGTGGATCGCCTGTCCGGAAACGGACGGGTCCCCGAGCGCCCTCGACAGGATCTTGTCCTTGTACCACCGGTAGAGAGGCCCGTTGTTGCTGCCGATGTTGCTCTTCACAGCGCCCGGGTGCATCGCGTTGATGGTCACGCCGCTTCCCTCGAGGCGATCCGCGAACTCCCACACTGTGAGCAGCTGGGCTGTCTTCGATGCACCGTAGCCGCGCAGCCCGGTGTAGTGTCGCCTCTCCCAATTCAGATCGTTCACGTTGACCCCCCCAAACCGGTGTCCCTGCGAGTTCACCTGGACGATGCGCGACGGCCCGCTGCGCTGCAGTGTGCCAAGCAGCTTCCAGGTGAGGGTGAATGGGGCGAGATGGTTCACGCAGAAGACTGTCTCGAGGCCATCGCTTGTACGGGTGAGCTTGGTGGAGTACATGCCTATGTTGTTCACGAGAAGGCCAATGCGATCGTGAGTTCGGATAAGCTCATCTGCCACTTCACGTACCTGGGCGAGCTCAGCGAAGTCGGCGAGCAGGTAACTGCACTCCGCTCCGAACTCCTTACGAAGTGTACCGCAGGCTTGTTCCGACTTCTCCGCGCTGCGGTTTACCATTACGATGCTGGCGCCGCAAGCCGCAAGCTTCTTGGCCGCCTCCCAACCCACTCCGGACGTACAGCCGGTCACCACGCAGAGCGTCCCGTCCATGCGAACATCGCTCCGAAGCTGCTCAGCTCGGCTGTTCCTCCGCATCTGCCGCATGTCCGACCAACGATAATCCCTTAGATACTTGAAAACGGCCTCCTAGCCGAACTTGCGGCGCATGAAACGCCTGTATCGACGAGCAAACCAAGGTATGTTGTCGAAGATGTCCCCCCAGAGATCAAAGTAGTCCCGTTGGCGGCGTATTCTGCCGTCCTCATCCAACTCCAGCTTCGTGGTCCCGTACACGGTGGAACTCGGATAGCGCTTGAACATCATGGTCATTTCCCACTGGATGAAGATGCAGTTCTCGCCTTTGACCACGCTTGGCAGGTGCATCTTCAGCTGCTTACAGCGGCCCGTCAGCCGTCTGCACATTGCCTTGAAGTCCTCAAGACCGTGGATCTCCTGGATGCTATCCTTGAACACAACGTCATCCCGGTAATAGGGGAAGATGTGCGACCAGTCGGGCTTACCCTCCCGGTTGTATGTTTTCGACCACAGTGCGTGGATCTCTGTCTCGGACAGCTCAAGTAGCGATCGGCGCTCCTCCATCACCTAGCGTCCTCCCCCCAGCGTTCGCTCAGACTCCCTCCGCATGATGGGCCTCTACGATCCGCCTGAGTTGAAGTATAGCGCAGAACTCCGTACAGGCTTCAAGAGGAGGTCATCGTAGCCCCATTGAGCCCGCTTGCACGATCCGGTGACCGCCACTAACCTCTCCGTCATGTCCGACACAACAGCACTGCCTGTACGTTCAGCCGTCCCCGTTGAGGAGACCTGGGACCTTGAGAGCGTGTTCGCCACACCGCAAGACTGGGAAGTGGCCTGTCAGGAGCTCCTGGCGCAGTTGCCGAAGCTTGCAGCCTACCAGGATCGCCTGAAGGAGGGTCCCTCAGTCCTGCTCGAGTTCATCACGCTCTACGAGGACGCCGCTCGCCTGATGGGGAGGATCTTCGTCTACGCGAACAACGCCTCCGCAGTTGACACGCTTGACCAGGAAGCGACAGGCCGCAGTGGGCAGGCGCGCGGTCTCTTCGCCCGATTCGGCGCAGCCGTGGCGTTCAAGGACCCGGAGCTGGTGGCGATTGGGTTCGACACCCTGCGCCGGTGGATGGACGAGACCCCGGAGCTGCGGTTCTTCGCTCACTACGTGGATCAGCTGGAGAAGCAACAGGCCCACGTCCGATCGGGCGACGTAGAGCAAGTCTTGG
>PUMK01000354.1 GCA_003551325.1 Candidatus Acetothermia bacterium
CGACGAGGCATGGGAGGCACTGAGGCGCTTGCTTGAGCATCTCGTGATCGGCGGAACGCTTGCCATGTCGGTGATGGACCTCGACAAGGAATCCCATCCGGGGACCTGGCAGCTTGCTGGTGAAGCGGAACCCCCCGAAGGACGGGAGACGGTGCGACGCTGGTCCCGCACAACGTACGATCCGCTTACGCGATTGGAACACACAGAGGACCGGTACGAATGCCTTCGTGACGGTCACGTGGTGTACGAGGAGCACCACCGGCGGTCCCCTGCCACGCGTTCGTACACGCTCCGCGAGATGACGGCGATGCTTCACGAGGTTGGATTCGCAGAGGTGCGTTCCCTGTCAGGTTTTTCCATGAGGCCGGCCACGCAGGACGATCGGTTGCTGTGCTTCCTGGCCACGTCGCGCCCTGTCCGGTTCCGTCCTCCTGTGCTTGTGTAAGATAGGGCATGGTGACGAATGGGCTCTCGCCGCTTGAGGCACGAAGACAACTCCTTGAACGGGAACTCGAGCGATTCCTTGCGTACCTCAAGGCCCAGGACCCGCCGCCGGAGAAGGTGATCTTGTTCGGTTCATATGCGCGGGATACGGACGATGAGTGGGCGGATATCGATGTGGTGGTTGTCCAGCGCACGGACCTTCCGTTCATCCAGCGCACACGCAGTTTTCTGGAAGACTTCGACCCTGAGGTTGGGATGGACATCCTTGTCTACACGCCCGAGGAGTTCGCCGCGTTGGTTGAAGAGCGATCCTTCTTCCGCGAGGAGATCTTGGCCAAAGGACGTGTGCTCTATGAGCGTTGCTGAACGTTGGTTGCGGTTCGCCAAAGAGGACCTGCGTATGGCTGAGCTTGCCCGTGATGAAGGTCTCCATGCGCAAGCCTGTTTCCACGCGCAGCAGGTGGCGGAGAAGATGCTGAAAGGTCACCTGCAGGGCCGCGGCCGGCGTCCCCCGCGTACGCACAGCATCGTGGACCTTTCGCGCCTGGCAACGAAGGAAGCGCTACCCAAAGACCTCGGCCGACGTCTGGCCGCGTTGGACGCGTTCTACCTGACAACCCGTTACCCTGATGCGGTACCCTCCGACGAGGCGCGGCCTGGCGCATCGGAATCGGGTGACGCCATCAAGCTTGCGCGTGAGGTGCTGGACTGGGGTAAGGACCGGTTGTAGCACGGTATCTTGTAGCGGGTGTGAGGTTGATCTCAGCGGCCCTGAGGATGGCATGGCCCAGGAGCGATGGCCGGAGCACGCAACGACCTATCCGGTCTGGTGTTCCCGGTGGGTGTCCTCCCAGGCTTTCTACAGTGTGCTGCCTGTGATGCTCTGAGCGTGAAGGCACGTGTTCATCTCAACGCTTGTGCGTTGCCGCAAGGTATTGCGTAAGCGCGTCGTGCAGTGCCTCGTCGGAGAGGAAGTTGTCGACTTCCTCTCCGTTGAAGCGCGTCCACCACCAGTCGCAGGGGGAGGCGCGTACGGCCATGGCCTGTTCGCGGGTATCGATGGGGTAAGCCGTGAAGCAAATGCGCGCGCGATCAGGATGCTCGTCGATGACCCTCCGCAACCGGGTGATGTGGCGGATGCAGTACGGACAGCGTGTGCTGTAAGCGGTCTCCACAGCGAGCATCCCTCGCTCCGATAGGTCTTGCGGGACGTGGTTCACCTCCGCCAACCGGGGGAGCGGATGCCCTTCTTGGAACGGATACCACAGGAGTGCGATGGTGCCATCGCGGGTGATCTCCTGGAAGCCCAGCTCCCGAAGGAGCGCGATCGGGAAGTGCGTGGGGTGGTCCCATCCGAGGGTAGCCACGCCCGAGAATCCCTCATCCCGTGCCGCTTCAAGGGTTGCCCGGATAAGGTCCTGTTCTTGCGAAAGGTGTTCGGGATCATCGGCGTCGGTGCCCGCCCAATGGTAGCACAGGAGCACGGCAGCTCCGGGGGCAATGATCGGTGCAGGTGCTTCTTGTTCAGGGACGAATTCCGCAAAGCCCCGCGGTACCCCGTCAGCGTACGCGACAACCCCTCTCATCCCTCGAGCGATCATGCACTTCCTCCACACGGTCACCTGGTCAAGGTTTCCGAGCATCCGCTTCCCCGCAAGCTCCAGTCCCCCTGGAAGGCAGACCACGTCGCTCACCGTGGCCTGAGTCAGCGGTCTTCTCTGAGCTTCCATGCGCTGCCCACCTCCTCGCGCTCCATTGCCTTGCCGGAGAGCCATCATCGACTGAGCTTAACCCAGAGTACGATCCGATGGTTGGTTGACACCACTTCATTAGGCAGCTAACATTATGTTCCCTAAGCATTCGGCGGGCGGGACTCCAATGATGAACGACACGAAGGCTGAAAGCGGACACGCACTGAGCACGGGGCAGCTCCTCCTGCGCACGAGCAAACTGGCGCGGGAGCGGATGCGGACCCATCTGAAGCAGTTAGGGTTGCACCGCGGCCAGGGGTTCATCCTGTGGCGGCTAAGCTGCGAGGATGGTCTAGCGCAAGGCGAACTCGCACGGAGTCTGAACATCACGCCAGCGACGGTTTCAGGGGCCCTCGCACGGATGGAGCAGGCGGGCTGGGTGAAGCGGCGCTCCGATCCGCATGATCAGCGTGTGACACGGGTCTTCCTATCGGAAGAGGGCCGTAAGCTGCAGAAGAAGTTGGCCGAGGCGTTCCGCGCCTTGGAGGACGAGCTGCTCGCTGCGCTCACCCCCGACGAGGAAACGCAGCTCCGGGAAACTCTGGAGAAGCTCTATGTGGTCCTTCGAGGACAACACCGGCAGGTGGACTAGTGCGCTCACTTCTTCGCATCTACCGCTTCGTGGGGCCCTATCGGTGGCAGGCGATCTCCGCACTGACGTTGCTCGTGGGGATGGTGGCGGCCGATCTTCTGATCCCTCGGCTCGCCCAGCGGGTGATCGACGACGGTATCTCCGTGGGGAACCTCCCGCTCATCTGGAGGACCTCGGCCACGATGGTGGCCGCCGCTGCACTGAGCGCAGTGTTCGCAGTGGCCAACAGCGTGCTCTCCGTACGCGTTGGCCAAGGGTTCGCCGCCGATGTGCGGGAAGCGCTCTTCCGCAAAGTGCAGAGCTTCTCTCCTGCCGAGCTTGACCGCTTTCCCACGGGCCAGCTCTTGGTGCGTTCTACGAGCGATGTACACATGGTTCAGATGATCGTCGCCATGTCGCTCAGGATCATGACCCGAGCGCCGATCTGGGTGCTAGGTAGTGTGGTGCTTCTCGTGATCACGAGCCGTGAGCTTGCGTTGATGATGGCGGCGTTCGTTCCTGTGATTGTCCTTCTCGTCTGGTTGTTAGCCCGGCGTGCCCGACCGATGTTCACCCAGGTGCAGGAGCGGCTTGATCGGCTCAACA
>PUMK01000345.1 GCA_003551325.1 Candidatus Acetothermia bacterium
CGGGGTCATCGTGAACATGATGCGCGGAGGTCCGGGACTGGGGAATATCGCTCCCGCCCAAGGGGATTACTTCCAGGCGACCAAGGGGGGAGGACACGGTGACTACCGGCTGATCGTCCTCGCCCCTTCGACCGTACCCGAAGCGGCCGAACTCGTCATGCTGGCCTTCGAGCTGTCCGACCGTTACCGCGTGCCAGCGATGATCCTGGCCGACGGGATGCTCGGGCAGATGATGGAGCCCGTGGAGCTTCCTGAACCAGTCTCAGCTTCGGCGTTCACCCCACGTCCGTGGGCGCTCACCGGCGCTGTAGGGCGCGACCCCAACGTGGTGCTCAGCTTCGACCTCGATCCCCAAGGCCTCAAGGCCATGAACGAAGCGTTGCAAGCCATCTATCGGAAGATCACCGAGCACGAACTCCGGTGGGAGGAGGTTCAAACGGACGACGCGGATCTCCTCATCGTGGCCTATGGCAGCATGGGCCGTATCGCCAAGACCGTCGTACGGCTGGCACGGGAGGAGGGGATCGCGGCGGGCCTCATCCGTCCGATCACCTTGTGGCCCTTCCCTTACACGCCGATTCGTGAAGCGGCGGAGCGTGCCTCCACGGTGCTCACCGTCGAACTGTCGGCGGGGCAGATGTGGGAGGACGTACGGTTGGCCGTGGAGGGGAGAGCCGAGACACCCTTCTACGGAGAGATGGGGGGCATCGTACCCACGCCCAAGCGCATCCTGAGCGAGGTGAGACGCTATGCAGCCGGTTGACGTGCAGATTCCCGAAGGCTACACGAAGGTCTTTCAGAGGCCTGATGCCCTGTCCGAAGCACCCACGACGTACTGCCCCGGTTGCCATCACGGCGTGGCCACGCGCCTGATCGCAGAGGTCATCGACGAACTGGGGATCCGCGAACGAACGGTGGGCATCGCCCCGGTTGGTTGCTCGGTGTTCCTCTACCGTTTCTACCGCTGTGACTTCGTGCAGGCGGCCCACGGGCGTGCCTGCGCGGTGGCGACTGGCATCAAGCGTGCCAATCCCGAGCTCGTGGTCTTCTCCTACCAGGGGGATGGGGATCTTGCGGCTATCGGTACGGCGGAGACGGTCCACGCAGCGAACCGGGGAGAGAACATCACGGTCGTGTTCATCAACAACCAGATCTACGGCATGACCGGCGGTGAGATGGCACCGACAACGCTTCCCGGACAGCACACCACCACGTCGCCGCACGGACGTGATGTCGCCACCATGGGCTATCCGCTGCGTATCGCGGAGATGCTGGCCCAGCTGGATGGCCCTACCTATATCACCCGGCAGACGGTGTACAATGCAGCCCACGTTGCCAGGGCCCGCAAAGCACTCCTCACCGCATTCCGTAACCAGCTCGAGGGCAAGGGGTTCTCCATGGTCGAGTTGGTGGCTTCCTGTCCCACCAACTTCAAGATGAGCCCCCAGGAATCGAACGAGTGGCTGGTGGAACGCGCGCTGAAGGCGTTCCCCCTTGGTGATCTGAAAGTGAGGGACTGAGCATGGAACAGGGCGTGGTGTTCGCGGGGTTCGGAGGACAGGGGATCCTGCTGGCGGGGAAGGTGCTGGCCCGAGCGGGGATGGAGTACGGTCTCGAAGTGAGCTGGCTGCCGTCCTACGGCCCGGAGATGCGTGGGGGAACGGCGAACTGCACTGTTGTGCTCTCGGACGCACCGATCGGTGCACCCATCGTCGACGCGGCCTCGGCGCTCGTGGCCATGAATGCGCCATCGCTGGACCGCTTCGAACCTGAGCTCGCACAAGGGGGGGTAGCCGTGATCAACAGCTCGCTCGTGACCCGCCCGCTGAAGCGCACGGACATCATTGCTGTCCCGGTACCCGTAAGCAACTTGGCGCATGAGATGGAAATGCCGCGAGCGGCGAACATGGTCGCCTTGGGAGCGCTCCTCAAGGTATTGAACACCGTACCGCTCGAGACAGCCATCGAGGCGATGGCACACGAGATGGGGGAACGCGGGCGGGAGCGTCTTGTGGACGCCAATCGAAGAGCGCTCGAGGTGGGCTACGCCGAGGCAGGGAAAGCCCTCGAGGCCCAATAGGCCACGGGGCGTCCACGGCGTTTGGCGGTCAGACCTTCTGGATCTTCCCTGCTCGCAGGCAGCTCGTGCACACGCGGTAGTGCCCGCGCTTGCCCTGATACACCGCCCGCACCCGTTGCAGATTGGGGAGACGGACCCTTCGGGTATGCCGGTTCGAGTGGCTCACCGCGTTCCCGAAATCGGGCCCGCGACCACACACATCACACGTCCTCGCCATCAATACTCCTTTCTCTATGAAAGAGGGGGGTGCACATAATGGGGCTCCAGCTGTCCAGCCTCAACGCCACCATCACGCCGCATGCTCTCAAGGCCAAGCCGGGCCACCTCCAATGGCACCGGATGATCATAGCCTAACCCAGTCACCACGTTGGGCGCAAGGCCCGCGAGTCGCTCCTGGAACCTTAGCGCTCCACTTCCCACGACCAACACCCGCGATTTCCCAACGAGACGCTGGAGGGCCCGATCGACGGGGAGCGCGGCTTCCGTTCCGATCCGTCCCTCGCTCACCCATGCAGCGAACACATGTTCACCGCGATCGTGGATCCACACCATGACGCTCCCCGCCCAGACTCGGGCAGCAGGAACACCCACGACCTCGGTTTGCCGCACGCCCACGGTCGGTATCGACAACGCCTGTGCTGTGCCGGCAGCGAACGCCATCCCGATGCGGATTCCCGTGAACGAACCCGGGCCCACATCAACCGCCACCAGGCCTAAGTCTTCCGGGGCGATACCAACAGCTCGTATGAGCGCATCCGTGGCCCCACCCAGCATCTCCGCATGCACCCTGCCAGCATCGAAGGAAAGCTCGTAACCCGCACCATCCTCTCCCAGCAAGGCGACACCACCACGATCTCCGGCCGTCTCGATCCCTAGCACCCACACAGCGGGCGGAATCCTACCGACACCGGTGCTCGAACACAAGGCCATTGCCGGTCATCCTGCACACACCTAGAACAACCCCTCGGGAGCCAACCCCAGATGCGTCCGGGCGCGTTCGGTGGCCACACGACCTTGTGGAGTACGTCGGATGAACCCTCGGGTGATCAGGTATGGCTCGTACACTTCCTGAATGGTGTCCCTGTCCTCCCCGAGTGCGGCGGCAAGGGTCTCCAGACCCACAGGGCCACCCCCGAACCGCTCCACAAGAACGTTCAGCAAATTCCTGTCCGCACTGTCCAAACCTTCTCCATCGATCCCTAGCATCGTCAGCGCACGGCAGGCCATGTCTTGATCAATGCACGACACTCCCTCTACTTGCGCCACATCC